>JAZQXE010000094.1:0-6940 GCA_045632705.1 Eubacteriales bacterium
TTCGGCATACCGCGTCAGAGCGGAATAGCCGAGGTGCGCTCCGAGATCGTCTTTGAGCCGAAGTACAGATCAAGAGACGCCCTGCGAGGCATCGAGGGATACTCGCATCTGTGGCTTTTGTGGCATTTTTCCGAGGCAAAGGGAAGCGAGGGCTTCTCCCCCACCGTCCGTCCTCCGCGTCTGGGCGGTAACAAGCGCGTCGGCGTGTTTGCCACCCGCTCACCCAACCGCCCAAACGGCATTGGACTTTCCTCGGTGCGTCTTGGCAAAGTGATCGAGGATGCAGAGCGCGGATTCGTGCTTGAAGTGTGGGGAGCAGATATCAAGAGCGGCACCGCCATCTTCGATATCAAGCCGTACATCGCACATTTTGACTCTCACCCGGACGCTGTCGGCTCGTTTGCGGACGAGTTCTGCGACTATGCGCTGGGCGTGGAGTTTGACTCAGACGTTGAGATAAAGGACGAGGAGCGCGAGGCTCTTCGGCAGATACTTTCCGCCGACCCGCGCCCATCCTACCAGCACGACCCCGAGCGCGTCTACACGATGGACTACGCCGATATGAAGGTACGCTTCAGAGTGGACGGCGAGATGCTGTACGTGCTCGAAATAGACAAAAACTAACGGGAGACACGCTATGAAAACGACTTTTAAAAATAAGTTCAGCCGCATCACAACAGCGCTTACCCTGCTGCTCGCCTTGACGATGCTCCTCTCGGGATGCATCGAAACTCCGAGCACCGCCCCCGAGACCGACAACTTTGACGTGCAATACGATCAAAGCGTCAACTCGACAAGCAGCAACGGCTCATACACCGACGAGGCGCCCGCGGAAATGGTGGTCTCACCCTTTGAGGGATTTGAACAGATACCCGAATATTCCTCCGAGCCGTACGTTGAGATAAACGACAACGAGCCCTTCTTTGAACAGAGCGAATACACAACGGCGCCGTTTGAGTTTTACGGAGAACTGGACGCGTTCGGACGCTGTACCACCGTCTACGCCAACGTCTCTGTGGAAACTATGCCCACCGACGAGCGCGGCTCTATCTCGAGCGTAAAGCCGTCGGGATGGCAGTCGGTGACTTACGATTTCATCTCGGGCAAGTACCTTTATAACAGATGCCACCTCATCGGCTGGCAGCTCACGGGAGAAAACGCCAACAAGCGAAATCTCATCACCGGAACGAGATACCTCAATATCGACGGTATGCTCGAGTTTGAAAACAAGGTCGCAGAATACGTCGAGGATACCGACAATCACGTTCTCTACCGCGTCACGCCTTACTTTTCGGGCGGGGAGCTCGTCGCACGCGGAGTGCTCATCGAAGCGTACTCCGTCGAGGACGGGGGCGCGGGCGTGAGCTTTTGCGTTTATTGCTACAACGTTCAGCCCGGAGTCATCATAAACTACAACGACGGCACCTCTACCGCTGCGGGTACGGACTCTGCACAGACCCCGCCCGCATCAAGCGGCGGCACAAACAGCGGCACGAGCAGCTCCGATGTCGACCCCGACGGCTCGTCCGAGCAGAACACGTACGTGCTCAATACAAACTCCAAAAAGTTCCATCACCCCGATTGCTCGTCCGCCAAAACGATAGCGGATAAAAATAAACAAACCTATACGGGCACCCGCGAGGAGCTCATCGACGACGGCTATTCCCCCTGCGGCAACTGCGACCCGTGATTACGTTTTAATTTTCATTATTTATTGACAGTTGGCGGGGATTGTGATACAATGACTGTAAAGTACGTAAAAAAGGTAGACGCTACGTCTACGACGGAGCACACGATAAATGACAAAAGCACTATTTGTATTTCTGCTCTCGATGGTTCCGCTCATTGAACTGCGAGGCTCTATACCGCTCGGTTTCGGCGCGGGGCTGCCCTGGTTTATCACTTACGTCGTCAGCGTAGTGGGCAATCTGCTCCCCGTACCGATAATACTCTTGTTCGTCAAGCACGTATTTTCATTTATGAAATCGCGCGGCGGAAAACTCGAGAGTATTGCATTGTTCTTTGAGAAAAAAGGAATGAGCAAATCGGCAAAGGTAACGAAATACGCCTCGCTCGGTCTATTCCTCTTCGTTGCGCTTCCCCTACCCGGCACGGGTGCGTGGATGGGCTCGCTCATAGCGGCTCTGCTCAACCTCAGGATAAAGCATTCTCTCTTCTCAATATCTCTCGGGGTACTGTGTGCGGGACTCATTATGACTCTTGCCTGCTATGGCATCGTCAGCGGACTTGATTTTATTATTTAAACAAAACAATAAACTTTCTTATCAAGAGAGGTGGAGGGACCGGCCCTGCGAAGCCCGGCAACCTATTCGTTTTTTTTGCGAATAAGGTGCCAATTCCTGTAAGATGAGAGCTCGTCACGGCACTCTCTTACGGAGTGCCGTTGTTTTTTCCTCCGATGAAATAAAAAATAAACATGCATTACATACAAGGAGACAACAAATGAGAAAAGAATTTTTTACCAGTGAATCGGTGACGGAAGGACATCCCGATAAAATATGCGACCAGCTCTCAGACGCGGTGCTCGACGCCATTCTCGCAAAGGACCCTATGGCGCGCGTAGCGTGCGAGTGTGCAACGACTACGGGTATCGTCGTAGTAATGGGTGAGATCACGACTACGGCTTCCGTTGACATTCAGACGATAGTCAGAGAAAAGATAAGAGAGATCGGCTACGACAGAGCGAAGTACGGCTTTGACTGTGACAGCTGTGCCGTCATCAGCTCTATCCACGAGCAGTCCCCCGACATTGCTCTCGGCGTTGACAAGTCAGCCGAGGCGAAAAGCGGTATCCACACCGACGAGTACGACACGGGTGCGGGCGACCAGGGACTCATGTTCGGTTACGCGTGCAACGAGACGCCGGAGCTTATGCCTCTGCCCATTTCCCTCTCTCACAGAATGGCAAAGAAGCTCGCCGAGGTAAGAAAGAACGGCAAGCTCGCTTACCTCCGTCCCGACGGAAAGACGCAGGTAACGGTCGAGTACGAGGACGGCAAGCCGAAGAGAATAGACGCTATCGTCGTTTCTACCCAGCACGCCGACACGGCTGACCTTGCCGTTATCCGCCGCGACATCATCCGCGAGGTAATAAACCCCGTCGTTGACGCCGATATGATGGACGTAAACACCAAGATATTCGTAAATCCCACGGGCAGATTCGTCGTTGGCGGCCCTGCGGGTGACTCGGGACTCACGGGAAGAAAGATAATCGTCGACACCTACGGCGGTTACTCACGCCACGGCGGCGGTGCTTTCTCGGGTAAGGACCCGACCAAAGTTGACAGAAGCGCATCTTATGCTGCAAGATATATTGCAAAGAACGTAGTAGCGGCAGGTCTGGCTGACAAATGTGAGGTACAGATCGCTTACGCTATCGGCGTGGCACAGCCCGTTTCGGTACTCGTTGAGACATTTGGAACGGAAAAGACGGACAGAGAGCTCATCGAAAAGAAGATAAGCGAGCTTGTTGACCTTCGCCCCGCGGCTATCATCAAGCGCTTTGACCTTCGCCGTCCGATCTACTCCGCTCACGCGGCGTACGGACATATGGGACGCGAGGATCTCGACTCTCCCTGGGAAGCACTCGACATCAAGGACGAGCTTGCTTCTATACTCAAGTAAGAGAAAAATAACACTGTTTCGGCTCGGATTTTATCCGAGCCGAATCGCGCTAAAGGAAAGGACGGTGAGGATATGCCGCAACAGAATAACGATACCGACGGCAGACTCCTCTCGCTGTCGGGCAGCGTATACGGTATTATATACAAAAACGAGGATCACGGCTACTGCGGCATCGAGATAGACACCGAGGACGATATCCACACGGCAACGGGCATCTGTCCGACCGTCTGTGAGGGAGAACAGATAACCCTCTGGGGCGGATGGGTGCATCACTCGGAGTACGGACGGCAATTCAAGTTTGAAAACTACGAAAAGCACCTGCCCGCGACCGAGCTTGCCATTCTCAAATATCTCTGCTCGGGAGCGGTAAAGGGCGTCGGCCCCGCGACCGCGGCAAAGATAGTCGACGCTTTCGGCACGGACACCTTTGAGGTGCTCGAAAACAAGCCCGAATGGCTCTCGATGATACCCGGCATCACGAAATCAAAGGCACAGAAGATAAGCGAGCAGTTCAAGGCGGTAGCGGGCATCAGAAACGTAATGATGTTCTTCCGCGAGTACGTCGGTGCGGCGGCTTCCGTGCGCATATACAACAGATGGGGTGCTTCTTCGGTCGATATGGTGAAGAAAAATCCCTACATCCTCTGCGAGCATATCCAAGGCATCGGTTTTGAAAAGGCGGACGAGATAGCGCTCGCCGTCGGTGCGGACAGGTCGAGTGCGGAGCGTATCTTTTCCGCTGTCAAGTACATTCTCTCCTACAACGCCCAGACCAACGGCCACAGCTGTATGCCCAGAGAAAAGCTGACGGCAAGCGCGGCGGAGCTGCTCGGTATCGACGAGCGGGACGCCTTTGCCGAGACGGAGCGTATGTGTCTCGAGGGACACCTGAAGCGTAAGAAAACGGCGGATGCCGAGTATATTTATCTCGAGGCGTACTACGAGGCGGAGGCCTATACCGCAAAGAAGCTCTGCCGACTCGACCGTGTCGTTCAGTCAAACACGGCGGCAGACTGCGAAAGACTCATTAAGCTTGCCGAGATAGAGGCGGGCATCATATACGAGGGACTCCAGCGACGCGCTATTTACGAGGCGCTGGCGCGAGGTGTCTTTATTCTCTCGGGCGGTCCCGGTACGGGAAAAACGACCGTCATCCGAGCACTCATCGGTATATTTGACAGTATGGGAATGCGCATTTCCCTGTGCGCACCTACGGGCAGAGCCGCAAAGAGAATGAGCGAGGCGACGGGACACGACGCCGTCACCCTGCACCGTCTGCTCGAGATGGAATACGTAAAGGGCGACGAGCCGCGATTCATACGAGGAGAGGATAATCTGCTCGACGCAGACGTCATTATCATCGACGAGGCGTCGATGCTCGACATTCTGCTCACCGAGTCTCTGCTGCGCGCAGTCAAGGCGGGAGCGCGCGTCATCTTTATCGGTGACAGCTCGCAGCTTCCCAGCGTTTCCGCAGGAAACGTCCTGTCGGATATAATCGCCTCGGAGGCCTTTTCCTGCGTATATCTCAAAAAAATATTCCGTCAGGCAGAGGAAAGCCTGATAATCAGAAGCGCCCACGCGATAAACGAGGGCGAGATGCCCGATATAACGAAGACCGACAGCGATTTCTTCTTTTTGAAGAGGGAAAGCGAGGACGGCATTGCCGAGACGGTATGCGAGCTATGCGCCAAGCGTCTGCCTAAGGCCTACGGCGAGGCGGCACGCTCGGGACTCCAGGTGATCACCCCCTCGCGCAAGGGAGCGTCGGGCACCGTCAATCTCAACGTTATGCTCCAAGAGCGCCTCAATCCGAAATCAAACGACAAACGTGAGCTTGCTTTCCGCGGGCGTGTATTCCGCGAGGGCGACCGCGTCATGCAGACGAAAAATAACTACGATCTCGTCTGGGAGCGCGAGGACGGCAAAGAGGGCAACGGTATCTTCAATGGTGACATCGGTATCATCAAGACGATAGAACACGGACGCGAGTTTATGCGCATAATCTTCGACGACAGAGAGGTAAAGTACGACTTTACTCTGCTCGAGGAGCTGGAGCACGCGTACGCGATAACCGTCCACAAGTCCCAGGGAAGCGAATATCCGACGGTGGTCATTCCCATCTACGCCTGCCCCCCGATGCTGCAGACGAGGAACCTGCTCTACACGGCGCTGACGCGAGCAAAGGGCATTTGCGTTTTCGTCGGACGCGTGGATATACTCGAAAATATGGTCAGTAACGTTAGGCAGACGCTACGGTACAGTGCGCTTTGTGAAATGATAAAGGAAGAAGAAATAAATGCCAACTAACAGCAGACGAAAACGGATATTTATGTGCTTCGGCACTCGCGCCGAGGCAATAAAAATGTGCCCGCTATATCTGGCGCTGGTGCGCGAGCGTGAACTCGACCTTAAACTGATAACGTCGGGGCAGCACGCGGAGCTTGCCCTTGACGTGATGCGCTTTTTCGGTGTTCGGGCAGACGTTACGCTCAACGTAATGAAAAAGGGGCAAACGCCCGAGTACGTCAGAGACGAGGTGCGGCGCCTCATCTCCCCGATACTGAAAGAAGGCGGCGCGAGCCTGTTGCTCGTTCAAGGTGACACCGCAACGGCTCTCGGTGCGGCTCTCGGCGCACGCGACGCGGGCGTGCCGATAGCTCACGTCGAGGCGGGAATGAGAAGCGGTGACGACTCTTCCCCTTACCCCGAGGAAATATACAGAAAACGCATAAGCGAGCTTGCACGCTACCACTTCGCACCCACGGAAAAGGAAAGAGACAATCTTCTCTCTGAGGGCGCGTCCCCCGCACAAGTATTCGTATGCGGAAACACTATAATAGATTCGCTCAATATAGCCGCACGAAGAGAAGAAGACGCTTCAGCGCTCGTGCGCGAGATAGACTTTTCCTATCCTACGATACTGCTTACCGTCCACAGAAGAGAAAATATCAAAAAGGGCATCGACGAGATATTCTCGGCTGCAAAGTCGCTGCTCGAAAAAAGAAGCGACGTGCAGATACTACTTCCCATACATAAAAACGAGGAGGTGCGGCGGCTCTTTTCCGAGGCGGGTATCACGTCAAGCCGTATGATCACCTGCGAGCCGCTCGACTATCCGTCCTTCGTCTACGCAATGAAACGATGCAGATTTATCATCTCCGACTCGGGAGGTGTCTGCGAGGAAGCGTCATACCTCGGTATCCCCTTGATGATCGTCCGCACCGTAACAGAACGGCCGCAGGCTACGGAATACGGCAGCGCCCTGCTCTGCCGCCCCGAGCGCAAGTCGGAT
>JAZQXE010000095.1:0-8917 GCA_045632705.1 Eubacteriales bacterium
GAGGTCCATTGCGGCTTCGGGCAGATGAACGTCCATCTGCGAGAATTTCGGCATTACGTTCAGTATAACGTAAGGAATATTAAACGTGACGTGAGCTATGAGCAGAGTCCAAAAGCTCAGGTTGCTTGACAGACCAAGGAGTCTGCCGACGAACACGAACAAAAGCATAAGCGATATACCCGTTACGATGTCGGGGTTCATCATAGGAATGTTCGTTACGGACAGAACGCTGCTCTTTATCGCTTTGTTTCTGAACTTTGAAATTCCCGTTGCGGCGGCGGTGCCTATAACGGTAGAGATGACGGCACTCGTCGTTGCGAGGATCAGGGTGTTCTTCAGAGCATTGAGAGCTTCGGAGTTGCTGAACAGCTCCTTGTACCAATAGAGAGAGAAGCCCGCAAAAACTCCCGTACTGTTAGTTGAGTTGAAAGAGAAGAGAATGAGTACGGCTATCGGTGCGTACAGAAAAACGAATACCAACGCCGTGTAAAATCTTGACATCAGCTTCATACTATCACGCCCTCCTCATCGTCTCCGAATCTGTTCATTATAGCCATACAGATGAGTATAAGGATCATAAGCACGAGTGACATAGCGGCACCGAGATTATAGTTGTACGCTACCTGGAACTGTCTTTCAATAGTATCTCCGACAAGGTCAAAGTTTCCGCCTCCGAGCTTTTGCGAGATGTAGAAGGTGGATATCGAAGGAACGAATACCATCGTGATACCAGAGATTATACCCGAAACGGAGAGGGGGAAGATGATCTTTGTCATTACTCCCATACCGTTACATCCGAGGTCTCTTGCCGCTTCTATGTGAGAGCGGTCGATCTTGCTCATAGATGAGTAGAGGGGCATTACCATATAGGGCAGGTAATTGTACACCATACCGAGAATTACGGCGGCAGGGGTATTTATCATTTTTATAGGGTCTATACCGAAAAATCCGAGTGCGGAATTTATGACTCCCGTATCCTCGAGTATAGTCATCCAGGAGTACGTACGGATGAGCAGATTCATCCACATAGGGAGCATGACGAGCATTATGAGCAGAGCCTGGGTGCTCACGTTCATCTGAGAGATGAAGTAGGAGAGCGGGTAGGCTATGAGAAAGCACAAAAACGTCGCGATTATCGCAAAGCTGACCGAGCGTCCGAATACCTGTATGTAGTTGGGGTCAGCCATCTGAGCGAAGTTTGAGAGCGTAAACGCGCCCTCGGAATCAGTAAAAGCGTAATACGCAACAAACACGAGAGGAGCGATGATAAACAGTATCGCCCACACGATGTGCGGGGATGCTGCGAGCTTCCTCAGCGTCATTGATCTTTGATTCATTCGTTTTACCTCACAGAAAAACAACGATGTGGGTTTATTCGACGGTATCGGCAGAGTCGTCGTCCGTGCTTATTTTGGGATCGGAGAGGGTGTCCATCTCGTCGGAGAAGGTACTGTAATCTCCGAACATTCCCGAGTATTCCGACTTTTTCATTATATGTATGGCGTCCGGCTCAATGTAAAGACCAATGTTCTCGCCCTCGCCTACGTAGTCGGTGGTCTGTATCATCCACTTAAAACCGCTGATATCGACGATTATCTCGTAGTGAACTCCCTTGAATGTGACAGAGCTGACCGTGCCGTGCAGCATACCCTTTTCGGGGGGGACTACGTCAACGTCTTCGGGACGTACTACTATATCCACGTTTTCGTTTTCTTCAAAACCGCTGTCGAGGCAGTCAAATATCTGACCGTGGAACTTTGCCTTGTAGTCTTTTAGCATAACGCCGTCTATGATGTTGGATTCACCTATGAAATCCGCAACGAATGCGTTTATCGGCTCGTTGTATATGTCCTGGGGGGTGCCAATCTGCTGTATGTGTCCGTCAGCCATAACGACGACGGTATCAGACATTGACAGAGCTTCCTCCTGGTCGTGCGTAACGTAGATGAAAGTAATGCCCGTTTCCTTCTGGATAGCCTTTAGCTCGTTTTGCATATCCTTACGGAGCTTGAGGTCAAGTGCGCCGAGAGGCTCGTCGAGCAATAGCACCTTGGGTCTGTTTATCAGTGCGCGCGCGATGGCAACTCTCTGCTGCTGACCGCCCGAGAGAAGCGTGACCTTTCTTTTCTGAAAGCCATCGAGATGTACCATGTGCAGCATCTCCCTAACGCGCTCCTTTATCTCTTTTTCGGGGAGCTTTTTCAGGCGAAGACCAAAAGCGATGTTCTCGTATACGTTGAGATGCGGAAAGAGTGCGTATCTCTGGAATACAGTGTTTACGGGACGCTTGTACGCGGGGGTGTCGTTCATTTTCTTTCCCTCAAAGCACAACGTACCCTCGTCAGGCTCAACGAAGCCTCCGATTATACGGAGCGTCGTCGTTTTGCCGCAGCCGGATGGACCGAGAAGAGTTACGAATTCCTTGTCGTGTATGACCATTGAAATGTCGTCGAGTACCTTTTCTCCGTCGAATTGTTTTGATATGCCGTTCAGTTCGATAAGCTTGTCCATTTTGAGCCGTGCCACCGGAGCGGTGAACATCCTTTCACAAAAAATGCCATAGAGATAAAAAGTGCATTTTACCCCTATTTTTCGATTACGGAGACTATTATATATAATAGTATACTAAAATGCAATATTTTTTTGAAAAAATCTTTGTTTTTCAATGAAAAATGCAAAAAACCGTGATTTTTCGGCGTTTATTTTGATTTTTTGCAGAAAATCTTTGATATTCTTGTAAATCCTCCCATATTCTCCGTTATTCTTGCAAAAAGCGCGAGGTTGACGACAACAAAAACGCAAAAGAACAAAAAAAGGGAAAAAATCCTGTGCCCGTGATGAAAAATCTGTATGAAAAAAGAAGAAAAAAAGAAAAGGAAAAGAAAAGACAAAGAATGTTTACCACCGCTTCAGCCGCCCTCTTTTTGATAACGGAACAAAGGAACGCGCGTGCTATCCCCTCTCCGTCGGAGCCGGGCAGCACGCAGAGATTGAAGAGTGCCAGACACAGATTTATCCCTGCGATCTCCCCTGCCACAGAGCTGCTTTTTCCCAGCGTGAGAAAGGAAATGAAGATAAGGGCGACGTTTGACAAGGGCCCTGCAAAACAGATGGCGGCGCAGGAAAATGCGCCGCCACTTCCAAGGTCGGGTCGGTAGGCTGTAAACGAAAAACGAAAAGCGTGTATCTCTCGCCCAAAAAGCTTTGCCGTCAGAATATGTGCCGCCTCGTGTATCAGGGAAGAAACGAGGGTAATGAGCAATATGCGCGGAGGGGAAGAAAACAAATACAGAGAAAAGGAAAAAACGAGCAAAAAGCATACGGCACTTCTGCGTGCCCGAGAGAGTGCACTCATACCTTTGCCCTCGAATACAGCTCCGACAGGTACGGGCGGGGGTCGGTGTATTCACCGTCTACTATCACCTCAAAGTGAAGGTGAGGTCCCGTCGACCGTCCCGTGCTTCCGACCAGAGCTATCGGCTGGGCGCGCGATACCTCGTCCCCCTCCTCGCACAGTATCTGTTTTGCATGTGCGTACAGCGTTTTCATTCCGCCGTCGTGGAGGACGATGACGTAGTTTCCGTACGAGGAGGAGTAGCCCGTTTGCTCTACGGTGCCGTCAAGGTAGCACAGTATCTTCTCGCCCTCGCTTGCCGCTATGTCTATCCCGCGGTGAAACTCGTATTCACTCTCCGTACCGAGCTCGGAATAGAATGGATTTTTGCGAAACGAGTAGTCGGAGCTGATCACTCCGTCGGGAAGAGGTATCTGTCCCGAGTGCAGATACGCGTACAGGTTGTGCTCGCCTATAAATACGTCCTTGTCTATCGGAGTGATAAGATCAAAGTCGGGCGCGGCGTCCGTATCGGGAGAAGCGGCAACGTCCTGCGACGGCTCCGTTTCGGCGTCGTGATATTTTCCTATCGCCTCTCCGAGATAACTTCCGAGCACGCTCGCCTGCTCGGAGGATGCCAAGGTTCTGAAAAGGTTGGGGGCGCTCAGCATAACTGCCATAGAAAAACATAGTGCCGCGCATAAAACTACCCACTCGTTACGAATAAAATAGCGGTTTTTTTCTTGCTTTTTCGGTTCTTTTTCTGATTTTGTCCGTGGGGGAAAACGCATCGTCTGCGCCTCTGTATTGGCGTTTTTCTTTTGCGTGTCGGGACGACGGGAGCTTTTGATCGAATTTGAAAATATCCTGTTTTCGTTCATATTATCAGCCTCTCTTGCGTTTTTTTCGTATTCGTACTCTCTACATATTTATTACGGAGAAAAAACTATAATACCGCTTTCGCTAAAATGACACAAATAGTTTTTTGTTGCGACAAATTAACCACGTTCAGTTGGTAAAAAATACCAATATCCGTGTAAAATCTTTGTTTAGTTTTTATCTGTGTTAACTATTGCAATAAATGGTAAAATATGGTAGCATAAATGTGTCAAAAAAATTAAATATAAAAAGCAACGGAGATTAAAAATGGAGTACAACGTAAAAATATTGATATGCGATGAAAACGCGATGCAAAGAAGAACTCTTTGCGAAAAGTTACGAAATGCGGGATACGTGTTGAGCTACGAGGCGAGCAACGGTGAGGAAGCGCTCTCGAAGATCAGGGAGATAAGACCGCAGATAGTCATAACGGATATATGGCTGTCAAAGCTTGACGGGATAGGACTTTTGAGACAATCGAAAAAGGAAGCGTACGGCTCGGAGGGAGCGCCCACCTTTATCGTTTTGTCTATGGTCTCAAATCCTAATCTGTTCGTTGAGGCAACAAATTCCGGCGCACACGTTTGCCTGATGAAGCCTTACGATTTTGACAATCTGCTTGATCACGTCAGAATGATAATTAACAAGCGAGGGGACGAGCAGAGAGCGGGCAACGCAAAGGAAGGGAGATTGCCTGAGGACATTGAGAGTCACGTGACGAAGATAATACATCAGATAGGTGTACCCGCACATATAAAGGGATATCAGTATCTGCGCACCGCTATACTGATGACCGTACGAGACAGCGAGGTCATAAATTCAGTTACGAAGGTGCTCTATCCGTCCGTTGCGAAAAAATATCAGACTACGACCTCGAGAGTTGAGAGAGCGATACGACACGCCATAGAGGTCGCGTGGGACAGAGGAGATATAGATACGCTAAACTCTTACTTTGGCTATACTATCCAAAATAATCGTGGTAAGCCGACCAATAGCGAGTTCATCGCGATGATAGCGGACAACCTCAGACTCAAATATAAGCTTTATTAAAACGATCCCGTCACGGCAGACTGTTGCCATGACGGGATCGTTTTGTGTAAAGTGTCCATTCGCAAGGTTGAAAACTGTGCAAAGTTATAGAAAACGTCAATTATTCTTGATTTATTTCTAAAAGTAATATATAATTTATATACAATTGCTGAAATCAGGTTTTGATACCGATAATGAAGGGAAAAGGGTAAATCAATGAAAAAATTGATCTCATTCATACTCGCGGCGGCAATGTGCCTTCCTATGCTTACGGCTATGGTCGGAGCGGCGGAAGCTGACGCTGCTGAGTCTATTGCTGCAAACACCTCCGTAAATAATTCCGACGGTACGGTGACGGTGACGTACGGAGACGGAAAGAACTTCCAAAATCCCGTTGCCAACGGAGCGGATCCGTTCGTTTTCAAGGATACGGACGGTACCTATTACCTGTACACGACAAACTCGGGCTCAAACGGATACGTCGCGTACAGCTCCACTGATCTTGTCAACTGGTACGACTACGGATACGTGCTCAAAACGTGTGATATCAATATCACGGGAGTAGATACCAAGTCAAACTATTGGGCGCCCGAGGTCTTTTTATATAACGGCGTATACTATATGGTCTTAACAGTAAACGAGCACCTCGTTATCGCAACGGCAGACTCTCCGAGAGGCCCGTTTAAGACACCCGAGGGTGCTACGTATGTATTTGAAAACAAATCGATAGACGGTCATTTCTTTTTGGATGACGACGGCAAGGTCTATTTCTATTACGTAATGACGGGAAAGGATACCGTTTTCCCCTACACGTCAGGAAACGTAATATACGGCTGTGAGTTCGATATGAAGACGCTCAAGCCTGTTGAAAGTACCATTACGCGACTGATAGCCCCCACCTATTATACTTGGGAAAAAGAAAGCGGCTACGTTGCTGAGGGTCCCGAGGTCTTCAAGCGCAACGGTGAATACTACCTCATCTATACCTGCAACGGCTATACCTACACGGGATACGCCGTCGGAGTTGCGAGAGCGAGCTCCCCGCTCGGTAATTTTGCAAACGGCAGACAGTCGAACAATCCCGTTCTTAAAGGAGACTCGTCGGTCGGTGTTGTCGGCACGGGACATTGCTGCTATACTTATTCTCCCGACGGCAGTGAAATGTGGATGGTTTACCACAAGCACGCGGGACTTGATCAGGTTGAAAACCGCGAGATATGCCTTGACAAGATGACCTTTGACTCAAAGGGCAACGTCGTCGTTGCTTCTGCCTACACGGCAGGCAAGCCGACTACGGTATCACAGCCGTATCCGTCGGGAAGCAACACCGAGCCCCTTACTGCAAAGCTTGACGGCAAGTTTGCGGCTCTCGCAGATCTGCCGACCGTGTACGTTCACATGAACGACGGAAAGGATACGGGTGCCGGCACCCAATCTTCCCCCTACAAGACGCTCGAGGCAGCTTACGCGGCACTCTCGCCAAACGGCGGAACGATCGTCCTGCTCTCCTCGCACGACCTGTCGGCTGCGGCAGACTCTGACGGATATCTTTCTCCCGAGCCGCAGATAGCACAGACCTCTAACTATTTCGTTACGCCCGATACGGTAACGGGCCCGATAATGCTGCGAGGAATAAACCCCGGTATCAGACTGCGTTTCAGCTATATTACGTTGTCTTCCGATCACTACATAGACAATCTTATGCTTCGTCCCGGAGTTGTAACGCCTATCATCGAATGTGGCTTTAATACCGTTACGTTCGGTGAGCATATCAGCGTCACCCCTGCGTATTCTGATACGATAGAGGGCAGATATCCCTTTATCGTCGGCGGATATTATCAGTGCGGAGAGGGTACTGCCGCGTCTGACTCATATATGCAGTCCTCCCCCTATAAATATTGGTTGCAGAGTGAAAGACCTTACGAAAAGGTCAGCACCGACGAGGACTACACGATATCGGTGTACGGTGGTACGTGGCGTTCTATTATGGGCGGTAACTGGCGTGTGCGCGCCGACGCTTTGGTAGGAAGCATCAACGCCTCGGTCACGCTGAATCTCGGCGGAAGCTGCAAGGTGCTTACCGATACTACGAATACGGGCGAGATGAACTATCTCGTATCGGCAACGGGTAATACGGCGGTATCCTCAACGGGAAGCGTAACGCTGAACATCACGGGCGGAGAATTCCATTGTCCCGTTTACGTTTCGGGCAGAATAGGCGGTATTACCGAGGTAGAGGGCGTCACCTCTGCGACGGAACTGCACAACGGAGATCTCTTTTGTAATATAAGCGGCGGAAGCTTCTATCCGACCGTTATCAACGGTGCAGAGAGACGTGCAGTTATCCAGGCTACACAGGACTCGGTAAACGACGTTCTCGGAGATTATACGCTGACGATGAAGGAGGGGGCTAACTTCTACGCCTCCGCTACCTACGCGCCCAAGGCGTACGTCACTTACGGCAGCACCTCGGTCAAAGGACACAGAACGGCACATATAGCCAACTACGCCCTCCCGATAATTGCGGGATGCGGATATAACACGGTCGACTTTTACGGCAACGACGGCCCCGTTGAAGTTTACGTAGACGAGGTCAACGGAAACGACAGCGCAAATACGGGACTTACCCGAGCTTCCGCTGTAAAGTCACTCGGTATGGCGTACAGAATGATGACGCCCTACGGAGGAAAGCTGATCATAATCGGAAACAAGCTTGCTTCCTCGGATACGAGATACTACGCACCGCCAAAATGTAACGGTACGGTCACCGTCGTCGGTGATACTCAGGATTCTCAGTTCCAGATAGACTATCTGAGATTGTCCAGCCCCCACGTTTTTGATAACATTACCATATACGGCAGAAATACCGTTTCGCTTATCGAATGTCAGTTCAACGATCTGACGATAACGGATACGGTCAAATGCGACACCGCGGCTGCCGGCTACTATCCGATGATACTCGGCGGACACTATCAGCTCGGAGCATCTTCGACCGCTCCCGGATCCCACTTTACTCCTACCGTCAAGACGCTTGAGGTGGTTTCTACCGACAAGGATTATACGCTTACCGTTATGGGCGGCAAGTGGCGCTCGGTAAGAGGCGGTAACTGGAGAGGAAGCGGTAACGCGCACGTCGGAAGCATCAACGGTCACGTCACCGTCAATCTCGGCGGAAACGTTATAGTAAGTCCGTACGAGGCGTCAAGTGAAAAGGCGTTCGTATCCGTCGGAGGCAACAACGCTTCAAACGGCGGTACGTTCACGCTCAATATCTCGGGCGGTACCTTCAACAGCCCCATATACGCCGTTGCGCGTATAGGCTCGGTATCGGGCACGGCAACGAGTGAATACAGAGGATACGTTGCCGATGTTAGCGTGAGCGTAACGGGAGGAAAGTTCCTTTCTTACGCCGCTGATACGACCTTCAAAATAGAGCCGACGATCAGACTCAAGCAAAACGTAGACACGACCTCCCCCGATCTTACGGGAACTTACGCGCTTTATATAGACGGCGCGCGCTTGTCCGCTGACGTAAACGTAAACGCAGACGGCGGAGACTCCGCAATAACGCATCTTTATACCTTTACGACTCCTTTGTGCAAATGTACGGGATTTGACGTAGAGGGAAGGATAAACCTCTACTCTCACGTCCTCGGTGACGCTGACGGAGACGGT
>JAZQXE010000096.1:0-1765 GCA_045632705.1 Eubacteriales bacterium
TCGCACAAAGCCGAACGTCCCGCACTCAAAACTTTTTTATAAAAGTTTTGGGAGGGGGGAGTGGGGGGAACCTTTTCTCAAAAAGGTTCCCCCCCTATCTCATACCTCACTCTTATACAACGCGAGGGAGACCCCAAAAAAGGTCTCCCTCTACATATTTTATTCTGCAGTGTAGTCTATGCACAAGCGTGTCTGTGTATTGGCACGGACAAAGCTTGCCGCGGCGACGTGGAGCGGATGTACCGCGTATCCTGCCAGTGCCTGCTCGCTCTCAAAAGAGGAGTCGAGCATAATATCCGCGTTTGAGCTTGCGATATCGGGTGTGATTATCGAGAGAGATATAAGTCCGGGGATCTTGCCGTTAAGATCCTCAAGATCGTGCTTGATCTTCTTTACTGCATCCTCCTTGGTTCCCTCCGTCATAACCTCGTTGAGTTTCCAAAGTATTACGTGTTTTACCATTTCTTTATCCTCCGTTTTTCTTTTATACGCTCATAATAATGGGAAGCACCATCGGTTTTCTCTTCGTCTGCTTGTAAAGGAATTTAGACAGTGCGTCTCTCACTTCGTTTTTCATTTCCATCCAGTCGCGCACACCGTCCACGATACAGTTGTCGAGCGCCTCAAAAGCGACGGTGCGGGCGCTCTCCATCAGCTCCTCCGACTCTCTGACGTAAACAAAGCCTCGGCTGACGATATCGGGGCCTGAAATTATCTCTCCCGAGAGAAGATCAACGGTTGCGACGACGATAATTATACCGTCCTGTGACAGATGCTTTCTGTCGCGAAGTACGATATTACCTACGTCTCCTACACCCGAGCCGTCAACAAGCACCTTGCCTGACGGAACGTTCTGTCCCCATCTGACCTCGGACGAGGTAAACTCGAGCGTCTTGCCTATCTCGGAAATGAATATATTCGATGCGGGCGTACCCATAAATTCCGCAAGCTCCTTGTGAGCTGCGAGGTGTCTGTACTCGCCGTGTATCGGCATAAAGAATTTGGGGCGGATGAGCGCGTGCATGAGCTTCAGCTCCTCCTGGCACGCGTGTCCCGAAACGTGAACGTCCGCTATCTGATCGTGCAATACGGACACTCCGCGGGAAAGAAGCATATTTATTACTCTGCCGACGAGCTTTTCATTTCCCGGAATGGGGGAAGCGCTGATGATGACGATATCCTCGGGGGTGAGGCTGACCTTTTCGTGTTCACCGAAAGCCATACGGGAAAGTGCCGACATCGGCTCTCCCTGTGCGCCCGTACAAATGACCGTTAACTGCTCGGGCTTGAATCTCTTTATTTCGGAAAGGTCAATAAGCACGCCGTCCGGCACGTCCATATATCCGAGAGTGCTTGCCGCACCCACGATATTCTGCATACTTCTGCCGGTGATAGCGACCTTTCTGCCGTGGGCGGCACTCGTGTCTATTATCTGCTGTACTCTGTGTACGTTTGAGGAGAAGGTCGCGATGACTATTCTCTTTTCTCTGTGAGTATCGAAAATATACTCAAGCGACTGACCGACCTTTCTCTCCGAGGGGGTATATCCCGCTCTCTCGGCGTTGGTCGATTCTCCCATCAAAAGAAGAACTCCCTCGCGTCCTATCTCACCGAGGCGCGTTATATCCATCATCTCGCCGCCTATCGGAGAGACGTCGAGTTTGAAGTCACCCGTATGGAGCACGACTCCCGCGGGAGTCCTGATAGCGAATGCACACGCGTCCGCAATAGAGTGGTTGACGTGGATGAATTCAACCTCAAACAC
>JAZQXE010000097.1:0-10186 GCA_045632705.1 Eubacteriales bacterium
GACGATCATATCGACGCCGCGCGGCGTTGTGCTGTTACCATGCACTCTCTTGTCGGGAGAAAAACTACAATACAGCATGTGAAGCGCACAAGCCGCAGTTGATGCCGGGTTTGTGCGCTGTTTTTGTCTGCATCAAAAATAAATACCTGAGGTATCTTGCTCGACGTATGCCGGGTTTATATTATGACTAAGGAGGAAATCAAAATGAAAAAAGCAATGGCATTGATATCATTGGCGGTGCTTGTTGTTCTTCTTTTTGCATCGTGTGCGGGTGCGGACGTTACTGACGTTAATGGTGATATTGTAAGCGATACTGCAGTTATTACAAATGACGAGTCAAAAGTTGAATATAACGTTTCTTTAGAAGGTCACGAATGTATGTATCAACTATTCAAGAAAGAAACTCCACAATCGACTGAAATATTTGAACAGCCAACAAAATATGATGGTGAATATGAGATCATACAAGTCGGAGATATTCAGCTTGAAATGAAACTTATACAAAAAGAAAGAAGTTATTTTCGTGACGAAAGTACATATCAATTAAAAGAATACAACGCTGAATTAAGTATCTTTGATAATGATCCTTATAAATTTTCTATGATTGGACGAGCGGAAAAAGGCATAGGTGTTTTAAAAAAATATGAAGAGTCGGAGTTTAGCGAAGAGAAATTGATTAAACATTGTCAAGATTACGTTGATGAATTTGTAAACGATATAGATTATTCAACATATGATTACCGTTGGGAGACTTCATTGTCAGTAAATGCTGAAAATTATCGTGGTGGTTTAACAAAGAAAGAATTTTATATTCATGACAAAGAAAACGACAAAAATAGCGATGTAACAATGGAAACAGAAAGTTATACCTTAACCTTTTGTCATACATTTGGTGAATATATAACCAACGATAGCATAAATATTTATACTTTTGGGAATGGAGACATTTATGCTTTTAAGTATAACCGATATGATGTAAATTTGTCAAAATATGCACTGGAGACCGAGGAACTGACTAAAATTGCAAAGGATTTTTTGGATAAGTATCTCGTTGACGACTGTAAGCTATTGCTTTTTGAAACAAGACCTCATTATATCCACAAAACAGAGAATGAAGTTTTTGTGTTTTTTTATATTGATTTTTCGGCAGAGTATAAAGGAAAGACCATTAGCCGCTCAGAGCGCTTGAGGATCACTTTTCCCGATGGAATAACAAGTATGGAGACCTATGGTTAATTATTGATTTGCTCACAGATCAAAACTAACTAAAAAGCTATATTTTACAATTTATACGACTAAGGAGGAGAATTGAATGAAAAAAACTATAGTATTGATATCATTGACGGTGCTTGTCGTTCTGCTTTTTGTGTCGTGTGCTGGGATGGATAGTACCGGCGTTAATACCGATTCAACGAGCGATACTACAACCGTCACAAATACAAATGACGAATCAAAAGTTGAATATAACGTTTCTTTACAAGATCACGAATGTAGATATCGACTATTCAAGATGGAAGCTCCAAAAGCAAATAATGGGTACGAGTATACAAAATATGACGGTGATTACGAAATAAAACAAGTCGGAGACATTCAGCTTGAAATGAAGCTTATAGAAAAAGAAATAGGTTATTTTAGTGACGAAAGTACATATCAATTAAAAGAATACAACGCTAAATTAAGTATCTTTGATAATGACCCTTATAATTTTTATATGCTTGGACAAGAGAAAAAAGACATAGGTGTTTTAAAAAAATATGAAGAGTCAGAGTTAAGCGAAGAGAAATTGACTAAACATTGCAAGGACTATATTGCTGAATTTGTTAAAGATATAGACTATTCCTCTTATTCGTATACTTTTTATACTTTATTTAAGAGACCTGAAGAGTATTCTGGCGTATTCAATGGCAATAGAGATAAATTTTATGCTGAAAGTCAAGTTGAAAACGGAATGACGTTAAATATAAAGTCATATTCAGTAAACTATACCTATTGGTACGGTGAATATTATACAAATAATGTTGTGAAATTTTCCATCCGTCCGAATGGAGATATCTATTCGATAACATATGCACTCGTTGAAGCCGATTGGTCAAAATATGCACTGGAGAACGAGGAACTGACTAAAATTGCAAAGGATTTTTTGGATAAGTATCTCGTTGACGACTGTAAGCTGTTGCTTTATGAAACAAGACCTGCTTGTATCCGCAAATTAGAGAATGATGTTTTTGTGTTTTTTGATATTGATCTTTCGGTAGAGTATAAAGGAGAGACCATTAGCCACTCAACGCGCTTGAGGATCATATTTCCCGATGAAATAACAAGTGTGGAGACTTATGGATGAGGATACGAGTTGTATTAAATTCAATCATATAACTACGAGTCAAAACTGAAATTTCAAAACCAACTAAAAAAAAGGAAGGCAGTCGCGAGGCTGCCTTCCTTTTTGCCTTTGTCGCTTCGAGCGGGGGGAGGCTGTGAGGGTGAGGAGAGACAAAACAAGGAGTAATGCGACCGACGCGAGCGGTACGACTATGTTTTGGAAGGCAAAAAGGGGAGAACCTTTTCTTGGCAAGGTTCTCCCCTAAATAATTATACATAACGTTAGCTTTACAAGTAGCGTCAGGCGAAGAGGGAGCGGAATTTTTCTGCGCTTTGGTACAGATTTTTTATTCCCTCGAAGATATTGTTTTCATCGTAGGATCTGAGATACGCATCTGCCTCGAGAGTCAGGTAGCCGTTATAGTTTATTTGTTTTAGAGCGTGGGCGATGCTTTCAAAATCTATCTGCATTGTAAACGGGGGCATATGCGAGTCGTGCCATTTGTCGTTGTCGTGGATATGGAGGGCGGCGAGTCTACGGTCAAGGGCGAGTATCATTTCCTTTGCAGAGGTGCCGACGCCTTTCATTTCGGCGTGTCCGATATCGAGGCAGGCTACGAAATAAGCGTCGTTTACTGCATCGAGGTGAGCGTTGAAGCTCTCGGGGGTGGCGCATGCGGCAAAGGTGGATTCGTCCTTTTCTCTGTTCCAGTTCCACATATTCTCGGTAGCTATTTTTACTCCGTGTTCCTTTGCAAAGGGGAGCAGGGAGAGGTAGAAATCACGGTTTTCCTCGGGGGTACCGTTGTTTGCGGGGTGGATGATGCATATTTCGCCGCCTGCCTCGGCGGTACATTCGATGGCACGCTTCATATAGTCGCGTATGCAGGGCACGGAGGTCGGGAAGGGGGCGTGTGACTGATTGCAGGTGATGCCGGAATCTTCGGCTATTCGTTTTAGTTTTCTTATATACGAGAGATAATCGCTTTTAGCAAAGGGATGGTCGTTTTCAAACAAGCGGGCGTTTTGTCTATCGTATTTGCACATACTGAAAAGTGAGAGGTCGTAGGCGTCAAAGCCTGCTTTTGCTATAAGCTCGATGCTTTTTTCTTCTCCGATGATCTTTGACGCTGAGCCGATCTCGGTCGATATCTTCATCATTACGTAGTCCTCCCGATCAGAGCATATTTTGTCCGTTTATGCGCAGTTTGAAGAGAAGTCCGAGCGCTTGTGCGGCTTTCTTGCACATTAACATTCTCGTAAGGAATATCTCAAAGTAGTCGACGACGGAGCCGTAGTCGGTGTCGATATCGAGCACGAGCGTTACGGTTTGATCTTCCTTTGAAATGACGAGGGCGGAATTTTTGACGGAATAGTTGACTCTGTCGTGGATGTCAAAGGTAGAGAGGTCGTCGTTTCTTACTCTCGTACGGCGGACGTCGGATTTGTCGGCGAGGATGAGTGCGGCTGCTATTTCGTTTATTGGGGTGCCGTTTCCCTCGTCGTGATTTCCTATGGCGGCAACGATACGGGAGATATCAAGGGCGGACATTCCGAGTTTGTCAAGTATGCGGAAAGCCATAACTGCTCCGCTCTGGGAGTGGTCCTCGCGGTTTACGAGGTTTCCTATATCGTGCATATATCCTGCTATCTTTGCAAGTTCACAGGTGCGCTCGTCGTGTCCTAACTCGCTCAATAGACGTGAGGCTTCCTCGGCTACTTTGCAGACGTGCGCGAGGTTGTGCTCGGTGTAGCCGATGGCACAGAGCGCTTTGTCCGCTTCGAGTATATAGGTTTTTACAGCTTCGTTATTTTTGATATCCTGATACGTTATCATAATTACTCCGAAATTTTGAATTTTTAAAAGTATGCTATGCAGCCGATACTGCTTACGTTGACATTTTAACACATAAAAGGGGAAAGTTCAAGAGAAGATAGTGCTTTTTAGAGCGGCGTGGTTGTTGACATACGAAAGCGTCTATGGTAAAATTGGATAGAATATAGAATATTAAATACACAAGAGGTAAGTATGACAGATATAAGATCGGAAATACCGGCAAAATACAAATGGGACCTGAGTGCAATTTATGCGACCGAGGCTGATTTTGATGCTGACATGGAAGCGGCGTCAAAGCTCGTGGAGGCATTTTCTCTGCACGAAAAGGATATGATATCCTCGCCTGAATGTTTATATAACACGTATAAGGATCTGTACGAGGCGGAGAGACTCATCTCGAAGCTCTATCAGTACGCTTCACGCAGTTTTGACGTGGATACTTCTCAAAACAAATATCAGGCGATGACCGCAAAGGTGTTTGACCTTTATAACAAGCTCGGTCAGGCGTCGTTTTTCGTCTCGCCGTATCTTCTCAAGCTGGATGAGAGCACTCTCAACAAGTGGTTTTGTGAGTATCCGGCGCTTGAATATTTCAGAAGAAGCATTGAGATCGAATTCAGATACAAGGAGCATACGCTCTCGGATGAGGCGGAGAAGGTATGCTCGCATCTCAACAGGGCTCTCGGTACTCACGAGGATATATACAGCATATTCAAGGATTCTGATATGCGCCACGGCAAGATAAAGGATGAAAACGGAAAGCTCGTTGAGATGACGGATGCGAATTTTATCACTTATCTTACAAGCTCTGACAGACGAGTCAGACGTGCGGCTTTCAGATGCGTATATAAGACCTACGAGCAGTATAAGAATACTTTTGCTACTATTATAAACGGATTTGTCAAGGAAAAAACGACGGTAGCGTCGCTGCGCAAGTTTGATGACAGCATGACCGCGTCCACGTTTGCTGACGAGGTAACGCCCGAGATATGCAACAATCTCATTGGCACGGTAGAGAAGAATCTCAAGCCGCTCTTTGAGTACTACGAATTAAAGCGCCGCGTGCTTGGACTTGATAAGCTCCATATGTACGATCTGTACGTTCCGCTCATAGGTGAGTTTGAAAAGGAATATACCTACGAGCAGGCGGTGGATATCGTTCTTGATACCGTTTCGGTGCTTGGAGAGGAGTACAAGGGCATACTCGAGTCGGGAATAAAGGAAAAGGGATGGGTAGACGTTTACCCGAACAAAGCAAAGCGTACGGGCGCATACAGCTCGGGCTGCTATGACACGGAGCCGTATATTCTCACAAACTTTATGGGTAGGTTTGACGACGTGTCAACGCTTGCTCACGAGGCAGGTCACAGTATGCACAGTTACTACTCGAGAATCTCCAACGAGAGCCACGAGTGTCAGTATACGATATTCGTAGCCGAGGTAGCTTCTACCGTAAACGAGCTGCTTCTTTGCTCAAAGCGTTTGCGCGAGTCGGAGAGTGATCTTGAGAAGTTGTCGGTGCTCAATCACCTGATGGAGACGTTTAAGGGTACTCTCTTCCGTCAGACGATGTTCTCACGCTTTGAAAAGCGTATGCATTCGCTCTGTGAGGCGGGCGAGCCTTTGACGGCGGATCTCTTGTGTGATGAGTATTACAAGATAATCAAGGAATACTTTGGTCCTGACGTCGTTTGCGACAAGGAGATAGCGTACGAATGGATGAGGATACCTCACTTCTATTATAACTTCTACGTTTACAAATATGCGACGTGCATATCGGCCGCTTGTGCTATCGTAAAGAGAATAGAGAACGAGGGTGAGGCGTATATATCTAAGTATATTGATTTCTTGCGTTGCGGCGGAAGAATAAGCCCGATAGACAGTTTGATGCTCGCAGAGATAGACCTGCGTTGCCCCTCCGTCATCGACGATGCGATATCGATGTTCAGCGATACGGTGGCGCAATTTAAAGAGATCTGGGAAAGAACGAGCAAATAAGTTAAACAGAACAGAAAAGATCCGAAAAAGGACGAGGTTCCTTTTTCGGATCTTTTTTTGTTTTTAAAAAAATTTTTGCCTTGTACGATTTTCGGCGTTTTTTTGAAGTAGGATATTTTTGCGGGTGAGAGGAGGATGAAAATGAGTAGAAGATCACCGACGGAAAATAGTGAAAAAAAGACTTTGACAAAATCTACGGGCAGACGGAAACACTCCGAGAACGTGTCGGAGAGTGAGGCATCCCGTGATATTAAAACTGAGGAAGAAAAGCTCCGTGGGATATGGTCAAGGGCGATGGCGTTGCGGGGACTAAAAAAGGTGGTTTCGGTATCTCTTGAGGCGGCGAAGGTACCGACGGTCGATGAAAACGGCGAAGTGAAGGAGATAAAGTTCAATCCAAGTGCGGCTAACGCTGCGACGAAGGCTATCGAGACGGCGAACAAGATGCTCGGATATAATCTTCCCGACGAGGAGGAAGACGGAGAGGATGAGGGCGAGATAATCGTTTCCTTTGATTGTCCGAGGGAGTACTCGGAATGAAGCTGAAGCTGACACCGCCGCACGAAAAGCAAAAGGAGTTTTTGCTCGCGCGGACGAGGTACGTTGCTTACGGCGGGGCAAGGGGCGGCGGTAAGAGCCACGCGGTGAGGCTCAAGGCGACCCTGTTGTGTCTAAGATATGCGGGGATACGGGTGCTTATACTTCGCCGCTCGTATCCTGAGCTTTATGAAAATCACATAAAGGTAATGGTCGGGGAGCTATCGGGGGTAGCTCACTACAAGGATGCGGATAAAAGTCTGAGCTTTTATAATAAGAGCCGCATTAAGTTCGGATACTGTGCTTGTGACTCTGACCTATTGCAGTATCAAGGCGTTGAATACGACGTTATCTTTATGGACGAGGCTACTCATTTTACGAAATGGCAGTTTGATGCGCTAAACGCCTGCATCAGAGGTGTCAACGATTTTCCCAAGCGCTTTTATCTCACCTGCAATCCCGGCGGAGTTGGGCACGCCTGGGTCAAGCGCTTGTTTATAGATAGAGAATATCGAGACGGAGAGAACGGGGAGGATTACACCTTTATAAAAAGTACGGTATACGACAATCTGCCTCTGCTTGAGAGGGACGGCGGATACGTGAGTATGCTCAAAAACCTTTCACCCCAGCTGAGACGCGCGTGGCTGGACGGCGACTGGGATATGCTCGCGGGGCAGTATTTTTCAGAATTTGACAGTCGGATACATTCAACGCGGGCGTTTGATATACCGTCGTGGTGGAAAAGATACCGTGCTTTTGACTATGGTCTTGATATGTTTGCCTGTATATGGGCGGCGGTAGATGATATGGGGCGGATATGGGTTTACAGAGAATACTGCGAGTCGGGTCTGATCGTAAGTGAGGCGGCGAAAAGGATGAAGGAGTTTACCTTTGACGAGACGATATCTGCTACCATAGCGCCGCCCGATATGTATAACCGCCAAAAAGACACCGGCAAGAGTATGGCGGAGCTATTTGAAAAAGAGGGAGTGAGGCTGACGGCTGCCGACAATTCCCGCGTACAAGGATGGATGAATCTCAAGGAGTGGCTAAAACCGAGGGAGGAGAGTGAGGGCGGGGTCAGACTCACTATCTTTGACAATTGCAGGGAGCTGTTGCGATGTTTGCCTCAACTGATGCACGACGCTCACAACAATATGGACTGCTCAACAGAGCCACACGAGATAACGCATATTTGCGATGCGCTACGCTATCTTTGTATGCACAGGACCAAAGCCTCGATAAAAAAAGAAAAGCCGAGCTTTGAAGCTTTGTGCAAGCAAAGGGCAATAAGGGCGTCTCGCGGGGATGCCGTCAGATATTTCAGCTAAGGTCGGCTTGGAGCTATCATTTTTAAAAAACGGAGGAAATATGAAAAAGATCTACAAGGTCAAACGCGTATGCTCGGTACCGGGGTGCCTTCAAAGAGACGGCGCGGCTATAAGCGGTGGAAACGGCTCGGTATGTATATGCAAGGACTGTGCTGAACGATTGTATCGCTTTTACTTTCCCGAGACGGCAAGAGGGAGAAAAAAGTCAAGTGCCGAGGATAAGGGGGGCGAGAGATGACGGCGTTGATAAACGCGGTGTTCTTTTGCCTGATCGTAGTATTGCTGTTGGCGATGCGCAGAAAAGATCGGCAGGACATCAAAAGCAACAAGGTCGGTGAGCAGGCGGGTGCTGACCGAAAAAGTAAAAAGCCCGTTACACGCAAAAGTACTACTTCACCGTATATTCTCACGGCGAAAAGATGGCGTGACGAGAGGGTGGGTGAGAGACGATGAATATAAGAGAGGCGTTGTTTGGGGATAGACGCGCCAAAGAGTGCGAGGACACGAAAGCCGTGCTTTCGTCAAGCTCCTCGGAAAAGGTTTTGTTTGAAGAGGACTTGATCGCGTCTATTAACGAGGAGCTGGAGAAAAGACGGCAGAGACGCAGGGGATTTGAGCTTCAATGGAGGCTGAATATGAATTTCCTCTTAGGTCATCAGAACTGCGATATAAATCCGTACAGAGACGACGTAGAGGACAGAGAGGTGATCTTTGAGCATCTTCAGCGTGCTTGCTATAACAGAATTGCACCGATACTTGATACAAGACTTGCAAATCTCGACACGATGCACTTTGATATGACGGTAAATCCCGCTACGAGCGAGGTGGACGACTATGAAAAGTCCTGCATATCGACCAAGATCCTTGCTTATCTGAAAAACACGACTGACTTTGACAGAGTAAGACGCGCGCTCGTATGCTGGAGCGAGACCTGCGGTACTGCTTTTATTCTCAACTGGTGGGACAGAGATGCGGGTGAGCTCGTAGGCGAGGTCAAGCGCGAGAGGGATGACGGCGAGGAGCAGACGCTGCTTTTACATACGGGGGACATAAGATACGGTATTCTGACGCCGTACGAGGTATATCCTGAGAGCCTATACAAGCAGAGCGTATCGGATCAGCGCTCGATCATCGTTGAGCAGGTGCTTACGAGCAAGGAGATCTACGAGATATACGGAGTGAAGATAGAGGGCGGAAAGGTCGATACGTACGCTTTTGCTCATTCGGAGGGGGCGGCGGGCTTCGGTTATCCGAACACGGACATGGGACTTGCGGCAGCACAGATAGACGACGGCGTTAAGCTGATATCTTACTTTGAGAGAGGGTCGATGGAGCATCCGCGGGGAAGGCTCGTTATTTACGCCGCAGACAAGGTGTTGTTTTACGGAGAATTGCCGTATGACGACATACCGATAGTTGCGCTCAAATGCAAAGACGTGGCGGGGCAATTTTTCGGTAAGAGCGTTATAGAGGAGCTAATTCCTCTTCAAAGAGCGTATAACGGGTGCAAGAACAAGATACACGATCATATACGCACGCTTGCTTCAAACCCCTTGCTCGTGCCGGAGGGAAGCGTTGAGGATATCGACGCGCTCGTTAACTGCGGTACGGCACCGGGCAGCATCATTGAATACGATGCGGACAGAGGGAAGCCGTCGCCGTTGTTATTTCAGAGCCTGTCAAGCGAGGTGAGAGCGGAGTGCGAGGACATCGTGCGCGAGATGGAGTACGTGGCGGGTGTATCTCAGCTGATGGTTGCGGGAAGCTACCCGAGCGGTACGCTCAGCGGTACGGCGATAGAGAGACTGCGAAGCATAGACAACACGAGATTGTCTCTCGTTGCTGACAATATAAGAGAGTGCGTAAAGTCACTTGCGGTCACGTGGCTGAAGATATATAAGCGTCACGTTCAAGGCTCAAGAGTTCTCTCAATTGCCGGTAAAAACGATCTGTCGGGAGTTATAACGTGGACGTCAGAGGATATAAATTCCTTTGATGTGAGCTTTGACACGGATAACGAGCTTAAAAACAGCGAGCAAAGGCAAAAGGAAAACTTTTTCAACGCTATGTCGATGGGGTTGTTTTTGGACGATAACGGAAAGCTCCCGCGTGATTTCCGTGAGCGTGCGATAGAGATGCTGCGTCTTGGCTCGTACGGGTCTAT
>JAZQXE010000098.1:0-5063 GCA_045632705.1 Eubacteriales bacterium
CAGAGGCAGGTTGCTCACGCGTTACTCACCCGTCCGCCACTAAGTTATATTCAAGCAAGCTCTCCTATAACTCCGTTCGACTTGAATGTGTTATGCACGCCGCCAGCGTTCATCCTGAGCCAGGATCAAACTCTCTAAAAAATTCTATATCCTCACCTTTCGGTGACAATACCTTTTTCAGAGTCTTTTTCTGACTTCTTTTTATACTTTACTTTTGCTTGGTTTGTGTTTTCTTCTGGAATTTTCGAGTTCTCTCACACACGTAATACTTTCGTATTACCCTTTGTGTTTCCTTCTCGTCTTGTTGTTCAATTTTCAATGACCTGTGTCGCTCGCTCCGCAGGCGACCTTGCTATTATATCTCATCAAGATCCCTTTGTCAAGTACTTTTTAAAACTTTTTTAAAAATTTTATCCCGTACTCTCTCCGGCTTACCACCGCTCTCTCGCGAGCCTTGTTAGTATACCATCTACTCCCCTCCCTTGTCAATACCTTTTTTTCGTTTTTTTATTAAAATGTTCTTTTTTGACGATTTCACTAAAATCTTGCCGCAATTCAAAAGATTTTGTCCGTATTTTGTGCAATATGTAAAGCGGGCATGTCAAAATGCCCGCTTTTCTATCAAGCCAAAAACGACTTATTCTTCGTTATTTGTTACCCTTGATATCGTTCTCGTACTTTTCAACCATCTTCTTAACCATCTGGCCACCGATGCTTCCTGCCTGCTTGGAGGTAAGGTTGCCGTTATAGCCCTGGGTAAGATTTACTCCCACTTCGTTTGCAGCCTCCATCTTGAACTGATCAAGAGCTGCCTTTGCCTCGGGAACAAGTGACTTATTGCTTGCCATTGTATTTCTCCTAAAACATCTATATTAATGAGGAGAACGAAAAGCCCCTTTTAAAAACACGGTGTGCCGTTCGTTTTGAAAAAAGCGTTTTTCATTTCCTCTGCTAATATTGTTAACACAAGGCGCCCAATTATAATTGGTAATTTTTGATTTTTAGCCACTCGTCGTTTTTGATATCAGAATACGGGATAACCTGCCGAGGTATGCGCGTCGTATAGCTCGTCGCACATCTTGATTATTTCGTCGACGGAAAGCTCGCTTGCCGTATGGGGATCGAGCATTGCCGCGTGATAGATCGCTTCTTTTTTCTTGGTAACGGCAGCTTCTATCGTGAGAAGCTGAACGTTTACGTTCGTACGGTTCAACGCAGCCAACACCTCGGGCAAGTCTCCGACGACGGTCGGGGTGACGCCGCTCCCGTCAACCAGACACGGCACCTCAACGCAGGCGTTGTGCGGGAGATTGGTTATAAGTCCGCGATTGAGCACGTTGCCTCCTATTTTATACGGGGTGTTTGTTATCATTGCTTCCATTATATAAGAAGCGTATTCGCTCGAGCGTTTGTGCTCAAGATCCTCGCCGTTTAACAGACTGTCTCTGCGGGCGTTCCAGTTCTCTATCTGCTTCACGCACCGTCTTGGATATTCGTCAAGCGGAACGTTGAAGCGTTCTATCAGCTCGGGATACTTTTCCTTTATATAGAACATCGTATATTCGGCGTTGTGCTCGCTCGATTCGGTAACGTAGTAGCCGAGCTTGTTTATGAAATCCATACGCACCATATCGTTGTGCTTTTCATCGTTTACCGTCTTTGCTCGTTCTCTGATCTCGGGATAGAGGTCGTTGCCGTCTTTGTCGTATATCTCAAGCAGCCAAGCCTGGTGATTTATTCCCGCAACGAGTGAATGGCCAAAGCGAGAGTAGTCCATTCCGAGACGCTCCATACAACGCTTGTTTACGACCTGGACGCTATGGCAAAGTCCGACGGTCTTGACGTTAGTATATCTCTGCATATATCCGGACAGGATCGCCATGGGGTTCGTATAATTGAGAAACCAAGCGCTCGGGCAGTCCTCTTCCATGTCCGCTGCAAAGTCCTTTAGCACGTGAATGGTACGAAGTCCTCTGAATATTCCGCCGATGCCGAGCGTATCGGCTATCGTCTGACGCAAGCCGTATTTTTTTGGAATTTCAAAATCTATTATCGTACAAGGGTCGTAAAGACCTACCTGGATGGTATTTATGACGAAATCCGAGCCGCGAAGTGCATCCTTGCGGTTTTCAACTCCGAGATAGGTGTTTATCTTTGCTCTTCCCTCGTTGTATTTGTCATTGAGCTTATCTACTATGAGCTTTGACTCGTTGAGTCTGTCTCCGTCGATATCGTAAAGCGCCACATCACAGTCGCGCAGACATTCGGTGAGCATAACGTCTCCGAGTACCGCTTTGGTGAAAACGGTGCTTCCCGCACCCATTACCGTGATCTTCATATTTGCCTCCGTTTTTTGGAAATAAACGTATCCTATATATTATATATTACCAAACGCGCGGGCGTTTTAACATAGCACCAAATGACGATTTACTTGTAATTATTTGATATTTTTTCTCAAAACCGTTGAAATGACGGTGTTTTCTTGTTACAATTTTATTGTAATGACATTATCATCAAACGAGGCGACGGTATGTTCAAGCTATATAAATTACAGAATTTGCACCTATCGGGATACAACCCCGTCAACGTCGGAGCGCACGCTCTTGACAAGGATCATTCGTACGGGCCTGCGGTAAGAAAGCACTATTTACTGCACTACGTCGCAGAGGGCAGCGTTACTCTGCAAAAGGGAGAAAAGACGCTGTGCGCGGCACGCGGACAGTGCTTTATTATCCGCCCGGACGAGATAGCGACGTACAGCGCAAAGGCGCCGTGGCATTACGTATGGATAGGCTTTACCTCTTCAGACGTGCCCGCACTGATAAGAGAAAAAGACGTGATCGACGCAGAGTATCTCGAGGACGTATTTCTCGACGTTGAGGCAAACGCAGATAAATACGATTCCGACGACTGCGATGATGGCAGAAAGGAAGCTTATCTCGCATCAAAAATAAGCGAGATACTGACTATGCTCGAGATACGAAACGACAGGCAGAGCGCGTCGGCGGCACAAGCGGAATTCCGAACTATCAAAAACTACGTTGATATGCGTCTGGCCTCCGAATTGAAGGTCGCGGACATCGCTGCCAAATTCAATATGAGCGCCGCTCATCTGTCAAGAAAATTCAAGAAGATCGCAGGCACCTCCCCACAAAACTACATAGTAAGCGCACGGCTGAACGAAGCGGCAAAGCTGATGCGGGAACACGGGCTATCTCCTACCGACGCTGCCTCTGCCGTGGGATATCCCGACATTTATCTGTTTTCAAAGATGTTCAAACGCCGCTTTGGCGTTTCCCCAAGAGAATACAAGAAGATCTCGGGCAAAAAATGAACGTTTCTTTTTCCCCTCTGCCCTATGTAGCACACAACGGGGCTTTTTGTGCAGATTCTCCAACGAGTTAACAATTATGTAGTTTTTTCGGTATTTATATTGATATTTCCCCATTCTAATGTTATATTTATAATAGTTGCGACGCTCAAAGCACCGCACTTTACGAAACCGGCAAATCTTATAAAAAATTATCGGAGAGACAAAAATGACACGTATCAAATTAATTACGCTCATTCTCACGCTCGCATCCGTATTTTCCCTGTCGTCACTGCTCACAGGATGCTCGGACAGTCAGCAACCACCGACCGACACTACGGTCGACGCTCCCAAGATCGCCATTACTGCCGAGTACAAGGTAATATGCGAGGATACGGGAAGCAAGATCACGAGCAGGCTGAGAAAGGAAATTTATAACGTATGCGGCACGACTCCCGCTGCGACGAAAGGAAGCGACAGCACTCCGTCAGATTACGAGATCTTTCTCGGAAACACGGGACGTAGTGAAAGCACCGATTTCATTAATTCTCTTGAAGATTACACCTATGGTGTAAAGATAGTCGCAACGGAGGGCTCGGTAAAGATATTTATCGGCGGAAAGAAGAGTGACTACAACTCGCTCGCCCTTCAGCTATTTATAGACGAATATCTGCCCGAGGACGGCGCATATTTAAAGAAGACGGAGGAAACGGTGATCTTGAACGAAGAAGACCGTGATCTTGATATGGTTATAAATGCACAAAAGATAACGTGGGAAGGCAACCCCACGTTCATCAAAAACGGCGGATACGCGAGACTCTGTGAGCTTCCCGACGGCAAGCTGGCGTGTGTTTATTCAAACGGCAACGGAATATGTATGGCAACGAGCGCAGACGACGGAAAGACGTGGTCTGACGAGATCGTCGTAACGACGCCCATGAAGCTCGCAAACGGTCAGGACATGGCAATTTCAAACGCAAATATCATCGTAATGAACAACGGTGACTACATGGTGGCGTTCAGATCTCACACGCCCGGAGAAGTTTACGACGAGTTCTACACTTCTATCAGATATTGTCTCTCCCCCGACAACGGCGCTACCTGGTCTGAACAGAGAATAGTAGCGGAAAACACGCATAAGGGCTCTGAATTTACCGGCTTTTGGGAGCCTCACATGATATATATAAAGGATGGTCGTCTCGCGATATACTACGCAAACGACTGTATCGGTGGTGACGCCGAGAATTATCCCTTCGTTAAGAATCAGACCTATCAGCATATCGTAATGCACATCTACGACGAATCGACGGAGAAATTCGGTGAGCCGATAATCGCGTCCAACGGTGAGGATCACAACTCAAGAGACGGTATGCCTGTCGTTTGCAGACTCTCCGACGGATCTTACGCAATGGTAATAGAGTCGTCCGTTATGAGAGGAAGATATCCATTTATCATACAGATGCTTTTATCCGAGGACGGAATAGTATGGTCAGATCCTATAACTGTCTTCTCCCCCACGACGATGGATAACTACGCGGGTGCACCCTATATAGTATGTCTTGAGGACGGCAGGATCGTCGTTTCCTGTCAGGCAACGGCGGGCAGCGGTACGACGATATCCGAGTCTATGACGCACAACTCTATCATGAACGTTATTATATCAAAAAAGCCGGTAACATACGCTGACGTTGCAACGTTAGACAAGGGCGATTTTGATAAGATACGCATCCATCCCATAAAGCCCGATCAGGCA
>JAZQXE010000099.1:0-18565 GCA_045632705.1 Eubacteriales bacterium
CCGTCAGGCACACATCATTCGCGAAGCGAACATCATTAGGCGTAGCCGTCATCATTTGCCGCAGGCAAACATCATTCAAAAAAGCCTAATTTGTCGGTAGACAAATTAGGCTTTTTTGTTGTGTAAGGACTACGAAAAAGATATTTTTGCCGTTTTTGCGTATGAATTCGAACTCTCACAGTTTTTAGTGATATTCCGTCTTCGACGGAGTGATATATTTTGCTACGCAAAATGTGATATTGAAACCTGCGGTTTCAGTGATATTATATTCGCCCCTAAAACTGGGCGTAGCCCAATATCACTTGCGAAGCAAATATAACTGGCGTAGCCAATATAACTCGCCGTATGGCGAATATAACTGAAAACGACAGATTCCTGTAGGAATCTGTCGTTTTCTGGTGCGGGCGAAAGGACTTGAACCTTCACGTCGGGGACACTAGATCCTAAGTCTAGCGCGTCTGCCAATTCCGCCACGCCCGCATAGAGTCAACGTTTGAATTTTACCACAGAGTGACGGTTTTGTCAAGGAGTAAATTACGCGCTTTTGCGCTTTTAGAAATTAAATACCTCCACACAAAACAAAAAGTGACGACGGCGCATCTTTAGCAAGCCGTCGTCACTTTTTTCATTCTGAAAATTCGTGAGTTTTAACGTAATTGATAAAGGTCTTGAGAGTTTTTGACATCCATTTGTTTTTATGATATATAAGCTGCTTCCATATCTCCACCTTCATATCCCGCACGTCGAGATAGCATAGCTCTCCCGAGTCTACAAGTTCTCTAGTAACAAAATCGGGCAAAAACGATATCATATCGCTCTGTGCGAGGACTGAAGTGATGATATCCGTTCTTCCTATTTCAAGCACGGGCGTTATCTCAAGCGAGCGCTTTGCCAATTCTCTGTCGAAGACACGCCTATATCCCTGACCGTGCTCGGTGAGGATAAACGGCTCGTTTATGATATCGCTTATCTTCAGATCTTTCTTGGAGTTAAACCTCGATGCAGAACTCGCTACGAAGTGCATTGAGAGCTGCTGCTCCTTGGCTATGACGTAATCTTTATCGTAATTGTGAGCGTCGAGAGTAATGATAACGTCAGCCTCGTTGTGATCGAGCATATCAAACATTACGGTAGTATCAGCGGTCGTAAATTTGATAGACACGGACGGGTATCTCGTGTGAAAATCAACGTAATGGGAGTATATCATTTCCTCGCACACGGAGTCGGGGGTAACTATGTGTATCTGCCCCTCGAGCTTTTCATCTGCCGCAAGGCTCTGCTTGAATTCCTCTGTCAGCTCGCGGACTCTGTGAGCGTATGAAACGAGCTCGTGACCGCGCTCGGTGAGAGTGATCGTATGATTTATTCTCTCAAACAAAAGACAACCGAGCTCATCCTCAAGCTGCTTTATTTGGAAAGAGACGGTAGACTGCGAATAACCGAGCTGCTCCGCCGCTCTCGTAAAGCTGCCAAGCTCCGCAACGTGTATGAAGGTGATGAGATTTCGTAATTCCATAAAGCTCTCCTTTATCGAAAAATTAGATGATAATTATCAAAATCATTCATTTGACTAATGCTTGCGCTTATTATATAATAGGCATCGGACAAAATCAAGTCCAAAACGCAAAAATACTTTGGCACTCCCCGAAAGGAAGACTCTCAAAATGACTACCGCACAGACCTACACTATTATTGCCCTCTGCGTTTACGCGGCGGCAATGGCACTCATCGGCTGTATCAGCTACGAAAAATCAAAAACGCTCGACGGATTTCTGATAGGCGGGCGAAATATCGGCGCATGGGCAACTGCGTTTGCATACGGAACCACCTACTTCTCCGCTGTCGTATTCGTCGGTTATGCGGGGCAGCACGGATGGAACATCGGCATTGGTGCTATATGGATAGGGATCGGAAACGCTATACTCGGTTGCTTGCTATCTTGGCTTTTATTCGCTAACAGAACGCGCAAAATGACGAAAAAGCTCAACGCTCGCACGATGCCTGATTTTTTTGAAAAGCGCTACGGCTCAAAGGGACTGAAGATACTCGCGGCAATTATCATATTCGTATTTCTCCTGCCCTACTCTGCCGCAGTTTACAAGGGACTCGGCTCTCTTTTCAGTGCCGTATTTCCCGGTGTTGCAACGTGGGTATGGATGCTCATCATCGCGTGCCTTACTGCAGTTTACCTCGTTGCAGGAGGATACATCGCTACCGCTTACACCAATCTCATACAGGGTATCGTTATGATAGTCGGTGTCGTTTGTCTTGTCGTAGCCGTACTCAGTCACGAAAGCGTCGGAGGTATTGCAGGACTCATTGAAAATCTCGGAAAATTCGAGTCCCCGTCAAATGACCCTAATCCCACGACGGGCGCGCAGCTGACCGATATTTTTGGCGGTTCTTCCTTTAAATTCCTCTGCTTTAACGTAATGCTCACAAGCTTCGGTACCTGGGGGCTACCTCAGATGATCGGTAAGTTCTACGCCATCAAGGACACAGCGGCAATCAAGCGCGGCACGATCATTTCTACCATATTCTGCATCGTGATCGGATGCGGTGCTTACCTCATCGGCAGCACCTCCCGCCTCATTCTCGGAGGTCAACTCCCCGAGGGAGGTATCGACTCCGTCATCCCCACAATACTCATCAAGGTACTTGGTAACGGCACCTTTGGCATGATACTTCTTGCCGTTATTATGATACTTCTTCTTTCAGCATCGATGTCTACGCTCGAGGCAGTAGTTCTTACCTCGTCTTCTGCCGTCGCGGTAGACCTCATCCCCGCTATCAGAAAGAAGGAAACAAAACCCGATACACAGATACTCCTCACGAGACTATTTTGCCTTGCTTTCATTGCGTGCTCTTTCATTTTCGCAACGCAGAATATCCCTATAATAGTAAATCTTATGTCGTTCTCGTGGGGACTCGTTTCGGGGTGCTTTATCGGGCCTTACGTCTGGGGACTCTTTTCAAAGAAGATCACCCGTGCAGGAGCATACGCGGGTATCCTCTCGGGACTATTGACCGTCGGGGGTGTTACGCTTGCTATCACGCTCACGTCGAGCTTTTCTGCCGCTGCGGCAAGATCCCCCGAGATGGGAGTTGCCGCGATGGCAGTATCAATGATAGCCGTACCGCTGGTAAGCGCTCTGACCAAAAACGAAAAGAAAGACTCCGAACGCATAGAAGAAATATTCGAATGTTACAAGGAATCGTAAGGAAATATGCACGGTGGTTGAGGGAATCCGTTCTCTCAACCACCAATCTTTTTTCTGAGCAAAGATAAAACCGAGGATGTTTTTCCTTTTTGCAGTTGGTTTTTCTTGACATTGCTTAACAATCTTTTTCGCGTTTTTTCCTATTCTCTCACAAAGTACCAATACACAAAAAGAAATTTGTAAAATCGTTACAAGCATAGCCTTTTAATGTTTTTTACTGGTCGGTTTCTGTTTTTTAAACTTGCTTTTTGCGTTTGTGTTATAAAACTGTAATCGAAGTATATTTGTTTCAATGCGCAGGGATTGACAAGACTTTAACAAAATGATATTATATACTTGCGCAAGGGACAAGCAACTTCCCAAGCACCCCAATATAAAAAATACAAATATACATCAAACGATAAAAGGAGAACTATCATGGCACGTTTTACACTTCCTCGCGACCTCTATCACGGCAAGGGCGCACTTGAGGCTCTCAAAAATCTCAAAGGCGAGCGCGCAATGGTTTGCACCGGCGGAGGCTCAATGAAAAAGTTTGGATTTCTCGACAGGGTTTGCGACTATCTCAAAGAGGCAGGAATGCAGGTAGAGGTATTCGACGGCATCGAGCCCGATCCTTCCGTTACTACCGTTATGCGCGGTGCCGAGGCTATGGCTAAATTCCGTCCCGACTGGATAATTGCCATCGGCGGCGGCTCTCCCATTGACGCTGCAAAGGCAATGTGGATAAAGTACGAGCATCCCGAAATAACCTTTGAACAGATGTGCGTAGTATTCGGCATACCCGCTCTTCGTAACAAGGCTCGCTTTGTTGCTATTCCCTCTACCTCCGGTACTGCTACCGAGGTTACAGCGTTTTCCGTTATAACCGACTATGAAAAAGGCATCAAATATCCTCTTGCCGACTTTGAGATCACTCCTGACATTGCTATCGTTGATCCCGATCTCGCAGAAACGATGCCTAAAAAGCTCACCGCTCACACGGGTATGGACGCTATGACTCACGCAGTCGAGGCATACGTTTCCACCGCTAACTGCGAATTTACCGATCCCCTCGCTCTCGGCGCTATAAAGATGATCCACGAAAACCTCGTAGATTCCTACAACGGCAATATGACAAAGAGAGCTTCTATGCACAATGCACAGTGCCTGGCAGGTATGGCGTTTTCAAACGCACTCCTCGGAATAGTTCACTCGATGGCTCACAAGACGGGGGCGATATTCGAGGATCAGGGCGCTCACATCATCCACGGCGCAGCAAACGCTATGTACCTTCCCAAAGTTATAGCATTCAACGCAAAGAACGATACCGCAAAGGCACGCTACGCAGTTATAGCTGACAGCATCGGACTCGGCGGCGCTGACAACGACGAAAAGGTAGCAAATCTTATCGCATACCTGCGCAATATGAACGACGCGCTCAATATACCTCAGTGTATCAAGAACTACGGCGCAGACAGTTACCCCTGCGAAAACGGCTTCGTAAGTGAAGAAATATTCCTCGAGAGACTTCCCGAGATCGCAAAGAACGCGGTAGGCGACGCCTGCACAGGCTCAAATCCCCGCTCCATATCCGTTTCCGAGATGGAAAAGCTGCTCAAGTGTTGCTACTACGACACCGAAGTCGATTTCTGATCTTCCCAAAAACCAACTCACACTAATACGATCATTTCCATACCTAAAACAAATTTAACCCAAAACGACCGTTGCTCCCGCAACGTTCGTTTTTGTTTTTATACGAACTAACGCTCGTTTCGTCGCTTGAAAAAAAGCTCGATCGATATTATATTCTATTCTTGACCGAATAAGAGCCCCTTCTCACCAACACACTAAAAGTACACGTTCGGAGGTAAACAATGAAACAACGAAACATTACACCGCATCTTCTAAGCGAATTCAAAAAAATGCTTTATGAAAGCGAGAAAAGCACCGCAACCATTGAAAAATACATGCGAGACGTACGCTGCTTTGCAGATTTCACGAAAGGCAGAACGATAAACAAGAGCCTTGTCATTGAATACAAGGCAAAGCTCGGCGACACATACGCCCTCACGAGTGCAAACTCAATGCTTGCAGCAATTAATTCATTTTTGCATTTTACCGAGTGGGATGATTGCCGTACAAGGCAGTTTAAAATTCAAAAGAACTCATTTTGTGACGAGGAAAAAGAGCTGACGAGAAGTGAATACGTTGCACTGGTCAAAGCGGCAGAGGCGCAAGGCGACAAGCGGCTTTCCCTCCTGCTGCAAACGATATGCTCAACGGGCATACGCGTAAGCGAGCTCGGTAACGTTACGGTGGAAGCAGTAATAAAAGGAGAGGCGACCGTAAGGTGCAAGGGCAAGAGCAGACGCATCTTTATAGTTTCTCTTCTGCGAAAGAAATTGCTGAGCTATGCAAATCAACGAGGTATCCGCACCGGTATGATATTCGTCACAAAAAGCGGAAAGCCGATAGACCGTAGCAACGTATGGTCGGAGATGAAAAAACTATGCAAAAAAGCAAACGTATCCCCTCAAAAGGTATTTCCTCACAATCTGCGGCACCTGTTTGCGCGTACTTTTTACAACGTTGAAAAGGATATCGCAAAGCTCGCTGACATTCTCGGTCATTCAAGCATCAACACCACGCGAATATACACTATTTCAAGCGGCGCCGAGCATCGAAAAAAAGTAGAAAATATGCGCCTGATCGTATAGCTAACGCAAAAAAGCAAAAATCGACGTCCAAACGACGTCGATGAAAACAACATAATTTGCATTATGTGGTAAAGCGTACTATTATACCCTTTAATTATAATACCTTGTTTACAGATATTCAATACTTTTGTAATATTTTTCTTTCTATATTATAAAGAATAATGTGCATATTGCACGACGAACAGACCAATGAAAAAAAGCAGTCTCATTGGTCTTGTTTCTGTGCTTGCTATTTAGTATAAAAGTGCCCGTATTTCCAAAGCTTCTTCGGTATGTACCACATAATGCAAATTATGTGGTAAAGCGTGCGCAAACTGAAAGGAGAATGGCGATGAAAAACAAAAAAAGTGTTCAATACCTCATCGGGCTGACGCTGGTGGCATTGATGCTGCTCGGTGCGGCGTCAGCAACGGTATTTGCACTTGCCCTCGATGAAGTCGAGTCTCAAACTGCGGCGCAGATGCAGTTTTCAACCGAGACGGTCATCGGAACGATAGGCTCCGAGGTCGGATTGAATATATCCATCAGCAATAACACCGGGGTATCTTCTTTGGAGATATACGTTGAACACGGAGAGGAGATAACACTGTCGGACGTGTCTTATGACGCTTCCCTTCTCGGTGGCACGCTCTCCGAAATCGAAAACGAAGATAATATGTCGTCTGTCGTTTGGGACGGCGAGGACGGAGTCTACGTAGGAGACGGAGTGTTTTTGACTCTCACGTTTGAAATAAGCGAGGATGCTGAAGTCAACACGACCTCTGACGTTCGCATTTATTGTCTGCCGAGCAACGGAGAGAACGAAGACCAACAATACACTGCTATCAAAGGTGCAGTATGCATCATTGATAAGATCGCGGGAGATATAAACTGCGACGGTATCTCCGACAACAAAGACCTCTCGGGTCTCGTGCGGTATCTCTCAAACTACGAAGTTAACGTAAAGAGCGAGGCGCTCGACACAAACGGTGACGGCAAAACTAACAACAGAGACGCCCTCTGCCTCGTAAAGCACCTCACGGGTTGGAGCGTCAAGATGTGGTACGGCAACGTCCCGTCCGAAAGTTGCGCACAACACGCGCTTACTTATTCGGAAAAAGTGAACGCGACTTGCTCTGCGAGCGGTCACTCGGCATATTGGGCGTGCGTCGGCTGCGGCAAGATATTTACAGACAGAACGGCGGTGCTCGAGACCTCTTATCCGAGCACTGTACTCGCAATGCGGGATCACTCGTACTCGAGTAGCTGGGAAAGCGACGAATATTCTCACTGGCACTCCGCTACCTGTGTTCACAGCTCTGAGTTTGCAGACTACGCCGAGCATACGTTCGTAAATAACAAATGTACAGTGTGCAACGCCCCCAAAACGTTCACAGTAACGTTCGTGGACTATGATGGTTCAATCATATCTGATCAAGCAGTACCATATGGAGGAATAGCAATAGCGCCGAGTGCCCCCACCAGGAACAATTACAGATTTATCGGTTGGAACTCAACTTTTGATAACGTAACCGAAAATCTTACCATTGTGGCAGAATACGTAAGACAGTACACCGTCACGTTCAAAGATCACGACGGCAGCACTATATCAACTCAACTCGTTGACAGCGGAGAAAACGCCATCCCTCCCTCAACGCCGCAACGTGAAGGATATACGTTCTCAAAATGGAATAGATCATACGAGAACATTATTGCAAACACCGAGGTAATAGCCACATATACTCTCAATCGCTATACCGTAACATTTGTAAACGTAGACGGTAGCGTCGTCGCAACCGAAGAAAACGTCGCATATAGCAAAACTGTAACACCCCCCAAAATGCCTGACGTATATTTCAACTGGAATGAAATGAAGGGTTACCGTTTTACAGGTTGGAAAAACTGGGATGAATCTCAACCAATAAAGTCAGACATTACAATTACTGCCGATTATTCAGAGCTAATAACGGATCCTATAATTGCAATTGATACGACAACCGTAAAAAAAGGTAGTGACAAAGCTACCGTTAGCATACATCTTTGCGGTTCATATAACAGTATTTACGGAATCAGCCTAAACGTTGGTTACTCACCCGATATCGTTTTGGACGGTTCTACTATTGTAATAGCCGAAAAAATAAAAGGTGCAGAAGCAACGCAAAACGAAGAAAACAGTACTTACCGACTCTCCTGGGTAAGTGGAAATGGCATCAGCATTAACAAGGGATTGACGCTACTGACGGTAACGTTTAAGCTTGACATCTTTGACGATATAGGAGAATATACCGTAGACTTACTCAGTGACACATATATCATAAACGAAGATCTGAAGAAGATCACTCCTATCGTCATCGTTGGCGGTGTGGTAATAACACAATAAAGGAGAAATGAAATGAAACACAAATTTTTAACAAAAGCAATCGTTATTTTGATGGCTTTCTCGATGCTGTTTCCTGTTTGTTCATATTCTTTAAACGCCGCAAAAGGCAATTCAACCTCTCAAAGCACATCAGCAAAAACGGTAAAAGACAAGAGGACTCAAAAGGAAATACTAAAAGGAATCGAAGAACAATTAAAGAAAGATGACAAATTCTGGGGCAAAGGGCTAAAGAATCTAAAAAGCTCAGATACTTATGACGATATTGCAAAAGATATCATCACAAGCATTTTTGAGCATGTGGAAGACCCTCAAAACACAGATTGGCTTAGGCTCGGTGTCAACACTCTAAAATCCGCGCTCAATCTGCTTGCTTCATGCTATGGACTGGGAGGTGCAAGCGATGCTCTTTTAACCAGCATAATCAATTTTGGTCAAAATCCGAAATCGGAATATGAATTGTTACAAGATCATATTGACGAGCAATTCGGCTATATGGACGAGCATATGGACGAAATTCAGGATGATATAGCTGAGCTTTCAAACCACGTCGATAAATCAACCAAAGAAATTATAGACGCCGTTGAAGATGCTTTTGACTCGTACAAAGCACAAGAGGAGTTCTTGGCATTCATGTCAAGCTCTCACGGCAATTTCAATTATAAGCAATTCAAAAACTATCTATACGGCAGCACCTCGGGAAGTCAAAACGATTACGATCATACGCAAGCATACCTGAATGCATGGATCGAATCGATGGCAAGAGGCGAATCGTATGAAACGCAAAAAGAATATCGTGATGCTCTTTATAAAAGTCTTGTTTCAACGTCCAACGGAGATTCAAACATCAACAAGTTTTATCACGATTATTTGTTGAGTGAAGATTTCGGTGAGAGTTCGATCCAACGCTATTATTACGATTATTTGATTGCAAATTTAGATCTCGTAGAGGCTGAAGGCAAAAATGCAGAATATGAAGCACTTAAGTTCGCATTGGATCTTTACACAACGGCACTGTATGCAGATAAATGTATAACTGACTGCAACACTCAACAGTTGGTATACTTTTATGAAACGTACGGTGTCTCCCCCGCCCTTGACGCCAGATATTATTACGGCAACGGTGACACTGATTATATCACTTACGGCCAGTTGCTCGAAAATTCTGCAGCAATCGAAAAGAGACAGGCAAAGCTTGAAATTCAAATGGCCAAAGATATAGCGTATATCTTTAACCTTGATTCTTCAGTAGTACTCGACGATGGAACTAATACTCCTCGCATTATGACAGATTCTGACCAGGAGACCTTTGGTTGGGTTCAGATAGGACAAACTGTATATTTGAACAAACTCACCGACGATTGGTGCGAGAATTTCTGCTTTGAAAAAAGCGGATTTACATACGAGTGGTACAGTAATGGAAACTTGATAACTTCTAACGACGGAAAATATTACGTCGATGGAAAGCACAGCACGTTTGAAGGAGTTGTAAAATACAAAGGAGACCTCGTATATTCGGTTTCTTTCAACATCCTGGACGGATCCTCATTTAACGGGGGCGACGGTAGCGAAAACGATCCGTACGTAATCACCACAGCTGATCAGTTCAGACTTATTTCAAAAATCGAAGACGGTTTATCCAAGCACTACGTTATAACAGACGATCTCTATTTTTCCGGCAAGTCGATTTCTGCGATAGGAAACAACAAGGATCCCTTTAAAGGTACTATAAACGGAAATGGATATACCATATACGATCTCAAAGTAACGGAAAAAGAATACTCGGGTATTTTCGGATACATAAGCGGTGGAACCGTCAAAAACTTAAACGTAGCAAATTCCACGTTTACCGTTGACAACACAAGCAACGAAGCAGATCATGAAAAACACTACGCTGGTTCTATTGCCGGTGTAAACGAAGGCACTATATTAAACTGCTATGTCTCAGGCAACACTGTAAAGATAAAAGAAAGCAGCAACCTAAAAAACAAAAATCTTTACGTTTATTGCGGAGGTATTGTCGGATACAACTCGGGAGACGTTAGCTACTGCAAGGTTGAAAACACCAAAATCACCGCCGAATTGACGCGTGATTACGGAAGCGAAGATGACGGAAACAATCAAAGCTTTGTTTACGCATCCGGCGTTGCGGGAGCTATGGCATCTAATGGTTCGATGATCAGCTTTTGCTCTGTAAACAGTACCACAAAAATAAACGCTAGTGCAAGTTCATACTGCAGTGCCGGTTGGTCTAACAGAAAGCCATATATTAAGGTACGAGCTGCAGGAATCGTTGAAAGTTGTTCTTTGCTTAACGTCAGAAACGTTCTTTCCGAAGCAACCATAGAAAAGTGTGAATATTTTAGAGAAAATACTGGGTTTTTGGGTACATCTACAACAGGAAACTGTTCGTCAAATAAATATAATTATTCCTATGTACCTTTTCCATTGACTGATAGTCTCATCAAAGCAAAGGAGCCCATTTCCTTCCCGAGTCAGTCAACGTCGTATAATATAACCTACAAGTTTGTAAAATATGACGAAGGCAAAAAGTGCTACGTTGACGGTGACTATGACGCGAAAAATAATTGCTACAAGGATCAGCTCTACTATTGCTGCGAAAAAGATGCGAAGTTAAGCGGTCTCAGAATACTTGTAAACGGTCAAGTTGTAGAACACACCTTGCTCTCTTACTACAACTTTGACACTTACAATTCAGACGTTAACAATTCAACAAGAAAAGAGATAACCGTAGTATTTTCAGCTATATATAACGATATCGAAATAATTGAGATCCTACAATTACCTATCATAATAGAAAAAAATAAAGCAACAGGAATTGAAATATCCAGCACACCAGATAAACTCACCTACGATATGAACGAGGTAGTAAGCGATACTTCTATACTCTCAGGTGGTATATTCCTGCTGAGATATCAGGATGGCTCTACAAAAGACGTCTCCGCATCCGTCAAGCCTTCATACGATCTCTCAAAATACGGAAACACACAGATTATCGTATCCTACGGAGAATTTACCGCATCGTACGATATCACCGTATTGTGCACACACAACTACAGTGCGGAAACAATAGCTCCGACTTGCACGTTGACAGGTTATACGAAATATACGTGTAGTATATGTGAAGATACGTATTCATCCAACTACGTTGGTACGATATCTCACGTAAAAGAATATTCCGGAGAGCGTGAAGCTACGTGTACAGAAGGAGGAAAAGAAGCAGACCTCATCTGTTCTCTTTGTCTCAAAATTTTCGAGTTTGGAAACTCCACTCCTCCGAAAGGACATGATTACAAAAACGGCACAAAGGACGAGTTCAATCATTTTTGTTCCAGATGCGGAGAAGATGAAGTTCATTTGTTAAAAACAACCGAATACGAGACGGAAGTCAAGTGCAATTGTATAATATGCGGACATACGACCAGTTTTGACGTTAACAGTCGAGAAGCAATAGATAAGCTACCAAGAGTTGTCGTAAGTGATGCTTATTCACTAAGCGGAGAAAACGAAGTTGTAGTGTATATAGAGCTATACTCAAAGCACTACGGCATTACAGGCGCATATTTCAGTGTTTATTTCGGTGAAGAGCTGGAGCTTGTCAGTTATTCGCTCGGAAATATACTCAACACACCTCAAGCAAAGGCATTTCAAGAGTATGATGACCATCTCAATGTTTTTCTGGCTGGAGCAGCTACGCAATACACAAATCAAGATAAAGAAGCCCCTAATACCCTGCTCAAGTTGGTGTTCAAAACTCCAAAGGACGCTATATCAGGAAATGAGTATCCGGTACTTGTCGTTAACACTTTCAGACCTGATCTAAGCGGAAATCTAAAAATTGATAAATTCTTGGGTTCAAGTGGAGGATCATTAAAAACAGAATCACTTGACTTTATATCAATCAACGGAAGTGTAAAAATAGTTAACAGACTTCCCGGTGACGTTGTGGGGGATGGCAGTATCGACCTGTTGGACGCAGCTATCATTTCCAAGTATTACGTTTTGGAAGGGAAAGATATCACCGAGTTCATTGAAGAAATGAAAGCTACCTATCCTAATTTTGACATATCAAATGGAGACGTCACTTTAGGTCAAGGAAGTCCTACAGAAAACGTTGTGCAAATTTTACGCTACATCGTAGGAGGATACGAGGCCCGTATACTTTCAAAAGAGTTTTTCAAAATAAAACTCAACTACAACGACGGCACAGGTCGCGTAGATAGTATTTCCGTACAATTTGATGACAAAGGCAACATCATCCTTAACGACCTGCCGGTCATAGAACGCGAAGGATACAAGTTCGACGGATGGTATTATGATTTTGGCGCATACTCAAAAGAGTATAAAGATAAATACGAATGGCAAGAAGACGCGATCGAACAAACTCTATATGCGCACTATTCATTAAACGTTATCACGTTTAACAGTAACGGAGCTACGGCCGGAGAAATGGAAAAGATAAATTCTCATCAGGCTAGCGAATGGATCGTAGAAAACAATTTTTCAAAAACAAGCAACGTATATTTTGATTTCGGATACGATGGCGGTGAAATCAGAGAAGTCACAATCATACACAAATTTGAGGGTTGGGCGCTCAAGTCTGACGCTACAATAGGTGACGTGGTTTACAAAATAGGCGACGTCATTGACTTGAAGCATAGCGCTATGGGAAACGTCACGCTATATGCTGTGTGGTCTATAGAATATGTTACACTACCCGAACTCAATCGTGAGGGATATGCATTTACACAATGGACGCTGAACGGAAGCACCGTAGTCGTAGGAAACGCCGGCTCAAGCTATCCGATTATTGAGGACATTAGGCTTTGCGCATTGTGGAATCGTTACAATCAGTTTCATAAGGTAACGTTAAATGCAAACGGCGGATCTGTAGATACTTCAAGCATTTTCGTTGTGTATGGTTATAATTACGATGCTATTACAGAGCTTCCGACTCCTACAAGAGATGGATATACGTTCAAAGGTTGGGCTACATCCGATGGCACGATAGTAAACGGAGACAGTACTGTAACCATAGCCGACAACCATACTTTGACAGCGCAGTGGCAAGCGAAAAATTATCAAGTCACTTTTGACGCTAACGGCGGTAGTTGCAACATATCTTATATACTAGTTAAATACGGTTCACGATATGATTATCTCGAATCGTTGCCTACTCCAACAAGAACAGGTTATACGTTTGATGGTTGGCAACTATCCGATGGCACAATAGTAACAAACTATAGTACTGTAACCACTGCTCAAGATCACACTTTAACAGCAAAATGGACGGCAATTAACTATACGGTTTCATACGATTTGGGTAAAGAAGTTGGAGGAGGTCTCATCATTCATCCGGCATCAAAAGCTACATATTCGGGACATAACGCTGTCATTTACTATGATCCTTCTCTTGATCAACTGTACGGATTTTATAATACCGATACACATGATCCTCACGTACAAATCGGTAGCGGAGTGAATTTGGAAAAAGGGAAAACATACTACGTTCACATGAATATTGATAGTAGCACTGGCATATCAATTCAAATGTTCTACGCTATTAACGGAGCATACACAGAAGCTAAATCAATACGATTTACAAGTAGAGACAGTATCCTTACAATAACCGCCCCGGAAACAGGATATTATAACATTCGTATTGACAACGACTGCGGTTCAACTGCTTATATAAGACAGTTCTGGATTTTGGAAGCTGATACCAGATCAGTAACCGACACTTATGGTACTAAGTATGACAAGCTACCTACCCCCGTCATACCTATGTATTACATATTTGACGGTTGGTACTACAATGGTACAAGAGTAACAAGCGAAACAAATCTATTAGCTGCAAGCGACCATACTTTAGTTGCAAAATGGACACCAAAAGTATACAAGGTCACGTTAGAAGCTAACGGTGGAAGTTGTAGTGAAACTTCGATCAACGTTCAATTCGATTCACAATACAATTCGTTGCCTACTCCAACAAGAACAGGTTATACGTTTGATGGTTGGCAACTATCCGATGGCACAATAGTAACAAACAATAGTACTGTAACCACTGCTAAAGAGCACACTTTAACAGCAAAATGGACGGCAAACGTATACAAGGTCACGTTAAACGCTAACGGTGGAAGTTGTAGTAAATCTTCGATCACCGTTCAATACGGTTCACAATATAATTATCTCGAATCGTTGCCTACTCCAACAAGAACAGGTTATAGGTGTATCTGGTACTTGGACGATACAGAAGTGAAATCCACGACAACTGTGAAAACCGCCGGAAATCACACGCTAGTGGCACGATGGACTAAAAGTAGCGCTTCAGCATGTTGGACCTGGGACAAAGTAACTATAGACGATGATTTAGTGGCTGAAAATTCCGAGCGCAGAACATTCACTACTGGTTTAAATACGCAGGAGCTTATTAAGGCAGGGTGTACGCAAGTGAGCATTACTATAAGAGTTAGAGGTGAAAGATATGCTGCGTTTTGGCCACGAAACAATCCGGCTGTGGTTGTGCAGGGATATGGAACGGTTTATATGGGACGATTTGGTAAAGATACATCTACGCACGAGAAAACAATAACTGTTTCTCTATCATCGTTCTCGGTAGATTATTTAGTCTTTGATTTTATTGCAGTGACGGATACTCCAGAAAAAGGCGGAGATGCTTGGCAACTTCACCAAGTTGATATTAATATAAGCGTATCATAATAAAAATCAAACGCTAAATAGTTATAAATTCTAATATCCACAGAAGTATCATTAAAAGAGCACCTCGTGCCAAGTTGGCACGAGGTGCATTGTCTTCGTCGGCAACTGTCTTTATGCAAGAAAGTGCTTGGGTAATCGTTTACTCGTCAACCGCGCCGAGATTTATTTTTGTTCGATTGGGATAAACGGCATTGAACCAAATGCGGCAATAGGGATTGACAAACTTGTAAACCCTCTTGTTGCTTTCATCCTTCCCGGTGGTAAGGATTCCGTTCTCGATCAAAGCGCGAATGCACTTATCGCATTTGTTATAAGCAAATCCCATGAACTTGCCGATGTCGCTGATTCGATCGTTTCTAATTGCGGCACTATTTCGCTGGTAGATGGAGCAGCAGAAACTGCCGGCGCAAAGGGTATGCATTGTGATAATGACAACTATGGTCAATGGGCAACGAGCGGTGACGACGGAAGCAATGGTACAAAGGGTTCTAACGGAAGTGCTGGCAAAACAATTAGCATTCCTTAAACAACCTACAGGGCACGGCAGTTGCCGTGCCCTCAGACTGAAGACAAAAAGGAGTTTCGCGAGCGAGACTCCTTTTTGTCTTCAGTCTAAAACGACCGTTGCGGGAGCAACGGTCGTTTTTATGTGTTTAATTAGTTTTTAGTTGATTTATATTTGTTTTTTCGGTTAGTCCGATTACTTTATCCTTCTCGCTTCGAGGTAGTGGCGTTTTTCCTTTGCGATGCCCATGGAGAAGGTTTTGCGCGGGAGCGAGCCGCCTGCTCTGACTGCGGAGAAAAGTCCGTCCTTCGATATCGGCTCGCAATAGATACCAATCGCATTTTCGCGCTCGGAGAGAGCGAGAAGCGAGTCGTCGCCGTGAATATAGTCGATTTCCGCTTGGACATCTGCGAGATACGCATCAAGCAGCTTCTGGAGGGGATCAACGGAAATTCCCGCCTCATTTTTGTTTATCTTTACCTCTCCGCGCTTGCCTCCGCTTACGTATGCGAGGGTATGATATGGTTTATTCTCGTCAAAATTATGATCGAAATAATCAAGCAATCTGTCAACGTCACAATCGGTAATGAGTCGGTGTATAGGCTCAAAATCAAGGGCGGGTGAGTGGATATTCACGATCTCACAGAGGGCGTATCTCGCGGGGTGGCATCTTGCCGCACTCTCTCCGATATCCGCTTTTATCTGCTCGTAGAGAGCCTTTGCACTGGCGAGTGAATGGTTGCCGTCACCAACACATAGAGCCATACCGTCACGGCGTGCGCTCTCTATATGATCGCTGACGTAGAGAGCAGACTCCGCGTCGATAAACCATCCTTCGATGCGTCCTGCTTCACCGATAAGCTCAAAATCATACGCCCTCTCAAAGTCAGAAAGCTTACCGCCCAGGTGATCTGCTATGGCGTTTTTCTCGTCGTCGTAGAGCATCATAATATGAGGAAGCTCGATCTCGGCGTCCTTTCTTATCGCCACTCTCGGAGGGATACGGGATATTACCGTTTCCTCGGTGGCTCTGATAGCGGCGTCGCTTCCCTTTCTGTAATCGTAAGCTTCAAGATCGACCTTGCCGACTATTCCCTCTCTGACTCGTCCGTCGGGAATGGTACGGCGCAGATATATCATAGCGTCGCGTCTTTCAAAAAGCACACCACCGAGATACTCGCGCATTTTTGCATTTATCTGCGGAATGAGCTCCTCTGCACTGTCGAGGTACACCTCGGGAAGAATAAGCTCAAGCGTCGTCGGCGCGCCCTCGGTGAATTCTTTTGCATTTTCCCAGTACTGAGGCTCGCTCGTATACTGGTCGCAGGCGATGACCGACCATTTTTTCATATCTTCGACTTTCGGCAAAAGTATATCTGCCGACGTAAATATTTTTTCCATTTGATCCTCCGTGCTACCGTAAAGACTACACATCCATATTCTATCATCAACGGCATCGTTTTTCAAGGGGTGTTTTGTCACTTTTGTTTCCATTTACGACCGTCCGTCGTATAATAGAAGTAGGCTTTTCATTTTTATCGGTAATTATTACAATAAGTTGTAATTTGTCGATGTCAGTTATATGAAATCTTACAATTGACTAAAATTCACGGATAATGTATAATTAATATGAAATTATCTACTATAAAAGCTATATCTATCTTTAAAAGGAGATACAACAGTGAACGTAAAGGTCGTCAAATTTGGTGGTTCATCCCTCGCGGATGCTAATCAGTTCAGAAAAGTAGCCGACATCATAAACTCCGACAAGAGCAGAAAGTACGTAGTTCCCTCTGCTCCCGGAAAGAGATATTCAAGCGATACCAAGGTAACGGATATGCTCTACGCTTGCTATGACAAGGCAAGCAGCGGAGCGGACATAAAGGCGTCGTTCTCTGACATCAGAGCGAGATACAACGCTATAATCGCAGAGCTCGGACTCGATCTTGATCTCTGCGAGGAATTTGATTACATTGAGAGCGCACTCCGCCATCACCCCGGTCGTGACTATGCGGCAAGCCGCGGTGAATACCTCAACGGCATCATTCTCGCAAAGTACCTCGGATATGATTTCATTGACGCTGCAAAGGTAATATTCTTCGGTGACAACGGCTCGTTTGACTCTGAGAGAACGAATATGGTACTCGCAGAGGAACTCTCAAAGCACGAAAGAGCGGTCATTCCCGGTTTCTACGGCTCTATGCCCAACGGAACGATCAAGACCTTCTCACGCGGTGGCTCTGACATCACGGGCTCTATCGTTGCAAGAGCGGCAGATGCTGACATATACGAGAACTGGACGGACGTATCGGGCTTCCTCATGGCAGACCCGAGAGTCGTAAACAACCCCAAGCCCATTGACGTTATCACCTACAAGGAACTGCGTGAGCTTTCCTACATGGGTGCGGGCGTTCTCCACGAGGATGCGATATTCCCCGTAAGAAAAGCAGGTATCCCGATAAACATAAAGAACACCAACCGTCCCGAAGACAAGGGCACGATGATCGTTGCTGCAAGTGATTTCTACAACTACGAAACGATAATTACGGGAATCGCGGGAAAGACCGGCTTTTCAATTCTCAACATTGAAAAGGATATGATGAACTCCGAGATCGGATTCGGCAGAAAGATACTGACCGTGCTTGAAGAAAACGGCATTTCCTTTGAGCATCTTCCCTCCGGTATCGACACGATGTGCGTAGTTCTTGCAAACAGCGAGATCGAGGGCAAAAAGGACGTTATCATCTCAGAGATACGCAAGGCGGTCAACCCCGACGCTATCTCGATCGAGTCAGGTCTTGCTCTCATCGCTACCGTTGGACGCGGAATGATCAGCGCAAAGGGTACTGCGGCAAGAATATTCCACGCAGCTGCCGTAAAGGGCGTCAACATCCGTATGATCGACCAGGGCTCGAGTGAGCTTAACGTCATCATCGGTGTAGATGAAAAGGACTATTCAAGAGCTATCGAGGCTATCTACGAGGAATTCGTAGGTTAAGCTACACTTACTTTATAACGAAAAAGAAGCTGTTTCTCTTTTGAA
>JAZQXE010000100.1:0-1933 GCA_045632705.1 Eubacteriales bacterium
AGAGAAGGATCTGCGCCGCGGCGCGTTTATTATAGGCGAGGATGACGATGACGAGTACGACGAGGAAGGCGACTTCGAGATAAGAGTCAAGACCTTCCCATTCAAGCCTATGAGCCCCGAGGAGGCAATACTTCAGATGAATCTGCTCGGTCACAGCTTCTATGCCTTCACCGATGCTATATCTGGCGACATATGTGTGGTTTATAAGAGAAAGGCCGGCAGCTACGGTCTCATAGTTCCCTCGAAGGAATAACCCTGTAAGAAAAAGCAAAAATCGAACAAAAAACAGCGCACGGGTAGTCTATATGGCTACCCGTGTTAAATTTTGCAGATAAAACAAGAGCAGGCCGCCGATTGGTGGTCTGCTCTATATGTAAACTATAGTTTGCATTATTTAGGTTTTGCAGGATGTACTGTGACGTGGCGAGATCTTTTGCCTTACTGCAGCTTTTGCAGGATCTCACGCGCCGCCTCGGCGCGAGCTTCCTTTTTGCTCTTGCCTGCGCCGCGGGCAACGATACCAAACGCCGAGCAGGAGGAGATAAATTCCTTGTCGGTCGCAGTCGATGCATCGCTCTCGCCGAGATCCTCGTAGACCGGCGCCGCCTTGTGCTTTGCGGCGGCGAGAGCCCTGAGCGCCTCGGTGGGATTGTCCGCGCTCTTTTGCAGGGTTTCCTCGGCGCGGAGCTTGTCAAGTGCGGCACTTGCCGCCGCGGCATCTGCGATCTTGCGATTCTTTCCCTCGCCGCGTCCGTAGAGCACGTCGCCGATATAGCATCCGCGCACAAAGCTCTTGTTGTGGTCGGGGCCGCTTTCCTCGAGAGTAGTGTACACGGGAGCAGGCAGTCTGCGCTTTTTGTCGGCGCACCATTCCTGGAGCTCGTTTTTCGCACTTTGCAGGACGGTATGTCCCTCGCCCGAGCTCTTGTAGACCGATACGTCGAGCATTTTTGATACGGCGGCGATGACGGGCTCAAGATTCATGCCCGAATCCACGTATATCGCGCCGATAATGCTCTCGAACAGGTCCTCCATGACCGACGGCTGATTGCCGATGCCCAGGCGCGCGTCGCCTTCGCCCATTATCAGGTATTTTTCCAGTCCCAGCGCCTTTGTGCTGGCGGCGAGATTGTGCTTGTTGCTGAGTGCGGCCTTGATGTTGGAGAAATCGCCCTCGCCAAGCTTGGTGAGGAGGCCGTGCTCGTATCTCTTCGACTCCTCTGCCATGAGAAGCGTGATTATAGCGGTGGAGAGAGCGCTGTCGCCGATGAATTCCAAAACCTCGCTGGACTGGAATCTGTCGCGCCCGCCGTGATTTTGCTCATTACACCAGCTTGTTCTGGTGAAGGCCTGCTTGAGAAGCGAACGGTCGCAGAAGCTATAGCCGATAATCTCTTCTATTTTTTCGATATTCGCATCAAAGGTCATAGGGCGTCTCCTCTCCCGATTTTCAAGAGTATTTTATCATAATCAGAGTATCAATGTCAATAAAAGGCTCGCTCTTTTTTGAAAAAAGCGCTCAAAAGCCCCTAAATATCGTCAGAATCTTCGCTCCGGAGCAAAAAGAGTAAAAATTCTTTTCAAAAAACACTTGACAACGGCAGATGCTTGTGATATAATAGCAAGGCAGATTTGAGATAATCTTATGGCGAATTAGCTCAGTTGGCTAGAGCGTCCGGTTCATACCCGGCAGGTCGTTGGTTCAAATCCGACATTCGCTACCAAATGTCGAAGCCTACTTCGGCTTCGACATTTTTTTACGGCGCCTTGGTCAAGCGGTTAAGACACGGCCCTTTCACGGCTGTAACAGGGGTTCGATTCCCCTAGGCGTCACCACAGAACGAAGCACTCCCTGGTGGAGGGCTTTTTTCGTTCTGTTATGACGCAAATTCCCCCACCAATTCCTCTTCGTACCCTACAAAGCCTTGCTTTT
>JAZQXE010000101.1:0-5084 GCA_045632705.1 Eubacteriales bacterium
ATATAGTCAACGACAAGAGTGCGCCGCTGCTCAACCGCGCTCTCAACTCCTCTTACGCTCCCGGTTCTACCTTCAAGCTCGCAACGAGTCTTGCGGCGCTCGGTGAGGGAGTAATTGACAAAAATACGAAGATAAAGGACAAGGGCGTTTATTCCTATTACAGCGACTACCGCCCGCACTGTTGGATATACGATATGTACGGCTCTACGCACGGAAACATCAACGTCGTCGGAGCTATCAAAAATTCTTGCAACTATTTCTACTTCGAGGTAGGACGAATACTCGGAATAGAAAAGCTCAACTACTATTGCTCCGCGTTCGGTCTTGGCAAAAATACGGGTATTGAGCTTCCCGAGTCGGTCGGTGTGCTCGCTACTCCCGATTACGCCGTTACCAGCGGTATCGGGGCTTGGATGCCGGGTGACACGTTGGCGGCTTCGATAGGTCAGTCCTACAACGCCTTCACCCCCGCACAGCTTGCCTGCTACGTCAGTACCTTCCTCAATAACGGAACGCGCTACGGTGCACATCTACTCTCCGGCGTATACGATTTTTCCACCTCCGAGCCCGTTTACCTTTATGAAAACAAGGTAATGGACGGCTGCATTACCCTTTCTTCATCCCACGTCGCTACGGTAAAGGACGGAATGAGAGAGGTTATGAGCGCAAATCTGACCAAAGCGGCGTTCAAGGATCTCGTAGCCGTAAAGGCGGCGGGAAAGACGGGAACGGCGCAGATAGGCGGAGAGAGCTCTGACAACGCGACCTTCGTTTGCTTCGCTCCTTACGATTCCACTCCCGAGATCGTTATCGCGGGAATTATTGAAAACGGAGTTACAGGAAATAACACGGCGTACGTCATCAGCGACATTATGGAAAAATACTTCCAGGGCGAAGCGCATATAGGGTAAGCGGCTATGACGGTAAGAGAAAAGAAAGAACTTGCACTCACCCTCACCCGTCGTCTGTGCGAGGTATATCCGAGCGGGGAATGTGCCCTTGAGTATAACGGTGACGCGTGGCGGCTCTTGTGTATGGCGATACTGTCCGCTCAATGCACGGACAAGCGGGTAAACGAGGTCTCAGTCGAGCTGTTTTCCCGATTTCCGACGGCAGAGGCGCTCGCAGACGCACCGCTTGACGATATAGCCGAGATCATCCGTCCGTGTGGACTCTACACGGCAAAGGCAAAGCACCTCAAGGAAAGCTCGCGTATCCTCGTCTCCGACTTCGGCGGTGAATTGCCCTCGGATATGGATAGCCTGCTCACCTTTTCGGGAGTCGGCAGAAAGGTGGCAAACCTTCTGCGCGGGGATATCTTTGGACTTGGGGGTATTGTCGTTGACACGCATTTTATGCGTATATGTGCCCGACTCGGATTTTATCCCGAAACGTTGCGGGATCCTGCCAAGATAGAGAGGATATTTACACCTCTGCTCGCGCGTGAATATCATACGGGACTGTGCCACAGGATAGTGTTTTTCGGCAGAGACTACTGCAGTGCCCGCTCTCCGCTGTGCACCGAATGTCCGATAAACGATATCTGCCGCAAATATCAAAAGGGAAATAAAGACCGCCGTATCAAGTAATGCGACAGGGGACTATAAAGAAAAAGAAAGAGCAAGCACGCAAGGCTATCAGCCGTTGCGCGTTTGCTCTTTTTGTTTTTTTGATTTGTCTGCGCTATCTTACCTGCAGCTTCTTTTTCAGCGCGTAGTCGAAGAGAAAGAAGCACGCACACCCGGCACCGTAGCAGAGGATATCCTCGGGGGAAAAGGTCGCTCCCATCCATATTCTGAAAAACTCGTACGAGTCAAGACCTAACAGCTCTACGAGCTTGAAATACTGTCCGAGCTCGACCGTTGCCGAAAACAGAAAGACGTAAAACGGCAATAGCCGCACCCCGAGGGGAAAGAGTATTCTCAGAGCGGCGCACAGTACTATCGTGACGAGCACATCTCCTCCGTACGGACGGATAAAGGAGTCGCGCACAAATCCTGCTATCGCGACGACGAGTACGGCACACGCGAAAAATACGGAGCCGTAAACGACACGCAGCTTGTTTTTTGATATTTTCATTTTCACTCCTCCTTTCTTTTCTTTATGTTATCACCAACGACGGATTTTTTCAAGCAGAGAGAGGGGAAAATGAAATTAAAAAAGAAAAATATAAAAAAATATGAAAAAAGTATTGTAATGGAGTTTAAGTAATGGTATAATTTAATGTAACTGTCTATTGCACAGCCAATAGGTTTACAATGAGGATAAATTACAAAAATAAACCTGATTAAAAGAGGAGATGTATTGTATGAGCCGTATGATTGGAACTGTATCTCGCGGTGTAAGAGCACCCATTATCAGACAGGGTGACGATATCGTAGAGATCGTAGTTTCTTCCGTTCTCGAGGCGGCGGCAGATGACGGATTTGAGTTCCGCGACAGAGACGTTGTCGCGATGACCGAGGCTATCGTTGCCAGAGCCCAGGGCAACTACGCAACCGTCGATGATATAGCAGCAGACGTAAAGGCAAAATTCGGAGAGGGCGCGACTGTCGGTGTTATATTCCCGATACTCAGCCGCAACCGCTTTGCTATATGCCTTCGCGGAATTGCAAAGGGAGTAAAGAAGGTCGTTCTTATGCTCTCTTATCCTTCCGACGAGGTCGGAAATCATCTCGTGAGTCTCGACGCTCTTGACGAGCACAACGTCGATCCTTACAGAGACGTTCTTACTCTTGAGAAATATCGTGAGCTTTTCGGATACGGAAAGCACAGATTTACGGGCGTTGACTACGTTGAGTATTACGAGAGACTTATCCGTGAGAGCGGTGCGGACGTCGAGATAATATTCGCAAACAACCCCCGCGCTATCCTTGACTATACCAAAAACGTACTCACCTGTGATATCCACACCAGAGCACGCACCAAGAAAATACTCAAAAACAACGGCGCCGAGATCGTTCTCGGACTTGACGATATACTCACTGCATCCGTAAACGGAAGCGGCTACAACGAGCACTACGGACTGCTGGGCTCTAACAAGGCGACCGAGGAGCAGGTAAAGCTCTTCCCGCGTGAGTGTCAGCCGATAGTTGACGCAATAGCAGAAAAGCTCAATGCGGCAACGGGCAAGAATATCGAGGTCATGGTTTACGGTGACGGAGCGTTCAAGGATCCCGTAGGAAAGATATGGGAGCTCGCAGACCCCGTCGTTTCTCCCGCTTACACCAAGGGACTCGAGGGTACGCCAAACGAACTGAAGCTCAAGTATCTCGCAGACAACGACTTTGCACAGCTTTCGGGCGAGGCGCTCAAGGCGGCAATAAAGGAAAAGATAACCGAAAAGGATTCTGACCTCGTCGGACAGATGGCGAGCGACGGAACGACTCCCCGTCAGCTCACCGACCTTATCGGCTCTCTCTGCGACCTTACCTCAGGCTCGGGAGACAAGGGTACTCCTATCGTATTTATTCAGGGTTACTTTGATAACTACACTACCGAATAATATAACGTCAAACGAGAAAACAGCTCCCGTGACGCCGCGCGTCACGGGAGCTTTTCTTATCCGGCCGATAAATTCTGCAAGAATCATCAAGAAAGCTTCAAAAAAGTTTTCGAGCGTACATACTTCGTGCTTTTTCGCACGCTTTTGATGTTACAATCTTCCTGTGAGACGGACTTTTCCGTCGGAGAGAGGGAAGCGTATGAACATAACTTCGGGAAAAAACAACAGAGGTGTAACGGCAAAAAAGCAGAGCACGGTCGTCACGAGGATAAAGGAGATCCCGCGTTGCATCTACCCTGCGGGTATTGCCGTTTACAGTCTGAATATTGATAGTATCGTCCTGCCGAGTGAGACGCAGAGAAAGAATACCTCCGCCGAGAGTATCGCGGCACTTGCACAGAGCATACATAAATACGGCGTCATCCATCCGCTGACGGTGCGCACGCTCGAGGGAGGTAAATACGAGCTTGTCTGCGGTTACAGACGACTTTGCGCCGTCAAGCTGCTCGGGCTTGAGAGTGTCAACTGTATCGTTATCAGCACCGAGCAGAGCCGCTACGACGCGATACGCTTTTGCGAGAACGTACAGAGCGAGCAGTTGCACTATCTGGACGTCAGCGAGGCAATAGGGAAGCTCGTGTCAAAGTATAACTTCGATATCGAGAGCGCTGCGGCAAAGCTGTGCGTCTCCGACGCCTACGTCAGAGACAAGCTGCGCCTGCTTGAATATTCCCCGGAGCAAAGACGAAGTATTCGCGCGTCGGGACTTTACGAGGGGCAGGCGATGAGTATTCTCGAGGTGGACGACGAGAGCGCGAGAGCAAAACTGCTCTCGCGCGTCATCGAGGGCAGACTCGACCGCAAAACGACGGATGAGCTGGTCTTCGCCTATCTGAAAAAAAGAATGAAAAAAGATCCCCCGCACCGCACTCCCCTGATACGTGACGTGCGGATATTCTATAATACCATATACCGCGCACTCGACGTAATGCGGAGCGCAGGCTTTGATATAACCGCACAAAAGGAAGAACACGAAAACTGTACCTATATCACTATCACTATCCCAAAGGAGTAGCGACGAATGAGAGAGAGGGGGAAAACTTTTTAAGAAGTTTTCCCCCTCTCGCCTATATCCTCCCGCTCGCGCGTATCGGCGCTCAAAGGGAGCTTGCGTTGTTTTTTAGCAATAGAAGTTTCGATCGAGCTTTTTTGAAAGCTCAACGTCGGAGACGAACGGCATTTCTTTTTTTGTTATCTTTTTACTTTGAGCTAATTACGCAAAGAAAAAACGCGACAGCTCGGCTCTGCAACTTTAGCGGAGAAATCAATTTCATAACGTAGGGCGGGAGCAAGCCCCCGCCCTACGACGAACCGTTTCTCTGCGGATAGTGGGTTCGGGCTTCTGCCCGGTCGTGCGTGGACTGCCACGCGCTATGCTTGCCCCGGACGCAAGCGTCGGGAAAGCAGAATATAACACATACTAATAATTTTTCTCTCAAAATGCGTTATTGAATGTTTAATAAATTTGTTTTATAATATAGGTGTCGACAAAAGAAATGCTTTGCAAAGCAATCACTCG
>JAZQXE010000102.1:0-10971 GCA_045632705.1 Eubacteriales bacterium
GCTATCTTTCCGTCGAGCATATCGGTAAATGAGCTGACGATAAATATTACCGCCGCAATAACGCGGGGAAGCCACTCCGAGACGCCTGCGGGCATCAGCTTTCCGATAGGAAGGAGCATTACCGCCATAAATACGGGCACCATACACATACGGAGCACCGTCAGGCGATTGGGCAGATTCATCTTCTGTTTTTTCTGTGTGTTATTCTCGTTTGTCATGATCGTATCTCCATTTTTTATATTACTCGACCGATAAGGTCGTAATCAAGAGCTTCCGTTATCTTAACGTAAGCGAAACACCCCTCGGGCAGCTTCTTTTTCGAGGTAAAGAATATCTTTCCGTCTACGTCCGGAGCATCCGCCTCACTTCTTCCGAAATACGTCTCGGAAACGGGATCATATCCCTCGCAGAACACACGCAGAGTGCTTCCGACCTTCTTTGCGGTCTTGTCTGCGCTGATATAAAGCTGCTCACGCATAATGATGTCGTATCTGTCTTGCTTTGTCTGCTCGTCTATTTGGTCGGGGAGCGTTGCCGCCACGGTATCCTCCTCCGCCGAGTAGGTAAACGCGCCGAATCGGTCAAATCCGATCTCCTTGATAAACTCGCAAAGCTCGGAGAAATCCTCCTCCGTCTCTCCGGGGAATCCTACGATCGCAGTCGTACGAAGCGTAACGGAGGGTATCTGCGTGCGGAGTCTCTTTATCGCGTCGCGTATCATCGCGCCGTCTCCGTGACGGTTCATCGCGGCAAGGATCTTGTCGGATATATGCTGTATCGGAATGTCCGCGTACTTGAGGACTCGGTCGTTGTTTTTCATCACGTCGATCAGCTCGTCCGTTATCTTGTCGGGATAGAGGTACAGAAGTCTTATCCACGGTATCTCGGTAGCCTCCGTTATCTTCTCGACCAGCTCCGCGAGCTTATATTCTCCGTAAAGGTCGAGTCCGTAGCGGCTCGTATCCTGCGCGATGACGTTTATCTCCTTGATACCCATACGGTCAAGCTCACGCGCCTCCTGGATAATATCCTCCATTGGTCTTGAGCGGAACTTTCCTCGTATGGACGGAATAGCACAGTAAGTACAGCAGTTGTCGCATCCCTCCGCTATCTTGAGGTAAGCCGTACCCTCTCCCGTCGTCAGTACTCTCTCACCGCCGAGCACCGCCTCGTTTTTATCCTTGTGAGAGAAGTATCCGCGGCGACCCGCCTCAACCTCTCTTACTGCCTCTACTATATCGTCGTAAGAGCCCGTACCGAGCACGGCGTCAACCTCGGGCATCTCGCTGAGTATCTGCTCACCGTATCTCTCGCCAAGGCATCCGCACACGACGATACCCTTGAGCGAATGATGCTCCTTCAGATACGCTATATCGAGAATGTTATCTATCGACTCTGCCTTTGCGCTTTCAATAAAAGCACACGTATTTATAACGACTATATCAGCCTCCGTGGGCTCGGGCGTTACCTCGTACCCGGCAGAGAGAAGTCTGTGCAGCATCACCTCGGTGTCTACCGTGTTTTTGGAGCAACCGAGAGAAACGAAACCAATCTTTGTCATACCGTTATTATCGGCGTTTTCCGCCGTTCCTTTCGCATTTTCATTGACCGCTCAATATCCGTAGCGGTAAAGCGTTTCCATTATTTTTTTCTTTTGTTTGATATCCGTAGTATCGGGGCACTCCGAGCCGAATTTGCGAAGCAGAAGTCTTTTTTTCGTTTCCTCGTAATCAAGCTCACCCTCAAAAAGCTCAAAAGCACGAACGATGCTTTCGCGCTCATACCCCTTTTGATAAAGCTCGGCTATAATGCGGCGTCTGCCGTAGCATTTTTCGTTTGAGGCGTACAGCATCGCCGTGTGGATGAGATCGAACTCGTCGATACACCCCTCGCGTGCGAGCTTGTCAGCCGCATACTCCGCGCTCTCTCTGTCGTGTCCCTTTGAGACGAGCTTGGTAACGAGCTTTTTTCTGTTACATTCGCCGAAACCGAGCAGATACACGCCGTAGGAATACGCAGCGTATCTGCGTCCGCACTCCTCAAGCACGCAGAAGAATTCTTCCGTTATCTCTCCCGTTTTCACGTTAGAGCCGAGGGCGTCGTAATCGTCAAAGGCTATGGTGATATCCGCCGACGCGCGCTCCCCCGAGTCGTTTTCAAGTAAAAGCTTTATCTTTATACCCGCGCCCTGATGCACGGGCTTTTTGTCCTCTATGTATATCCTCATATTCCGTAAGCGGCAAACAATAGCTGTGCTATCCTGCCCTCTTCTCCCAACAGATAAAGGTAACCGAGCACCGCCTCAAATCCCGTCGCAGTGCGATATTCGGCTATCGTAGCGGAGCGCGGAGCGCTGAGGTGTCCCGAGTTTCGAGCACGCTTGAAGCAATCCGTCTCCCTCTCGGTCAGCATCCCCTCTATGTTGTAAAACGCCTTTGCCTGACTTGTGGCGCATACTATCTCGTGTGCCTTTGCGTTGAGATCCCCCGCACGCGTTATACCGCTGCGCACGAGCTTTTCTCTGACGTAAAGCTCCATTACCGAATCGCCGAGGTATGCAAGCGTCATACCGTCGCACAGATACGGATCAAAATTCGCGTTTTCTATCATATCCACTTCCGTTTATCTGAAAATAAAATAAAGTATCACAACGACGCCGAGCACTATACGGTACCAGCCAAACGGTGCAAAGCTGTGTGAGCGCACGAAGCTCATCAAAAATCTGATAGCAACGAGAGATACCGCAAACGCACAAACGCATCCGACCGCTAAAATGAGAAGCTCCTCGCCCGAGAACGTATTTCCCTTCAGGAAAAATTTGAGCAGCTTCAAAGCACTCGCTCCGAGCATAACGGGAAGTGCGAGGAAGAAGGAAAACTCAGCCGCCGCAGTCCTGCCGATGCCGAGGATAGACGCGCCCATTATCGTAGAACCCGAGCGGGACGTGCCGGGAATGAGCGCAAGACTCTGGAAAAGTCCGACGCCCAGTGCCTTTTTGTAGCTCATAGCTTCTATTTCGGTGACGGTAAATTCTCTTTTGCGGTTTATCCTTTCAATTACGATAAAGGCAACGCCGTAGACGATGAGTGCAGACGCTATAACCACCGCCCCCGAGAATGCGACCTTCATCTCGTTTTCGTAAAGCAGTGCCTCGAGCCACTCGTCAATGAGAAGTCCAAGCACGGCTGCGGGTATTGATGCGATCATGACCTTTGACCATATATTGAGAGCCGAGCTTTTCAGCTTGATCTTTCCGGCCTCTTTCTCAAGCGGCCAAAGTCTGCCGAAATACAATACGAGAACGGCAAGTATCGATCCAAGCTGTATCACGACCGAGAACATACTCCAGAAATCAACGCTGACGTCAAGCGGAAAGAGGTCGTTTACGAGAATGATGTGTCCCGTTGAGCTGATCGGAAGCCACTCCGTTATACCCTGCACTATACCTACGAGCAGAGATTTAAGTACGTTTATCATAAATATATCTCCTAATTATTACACTCCGCGGATGATGTCTCCCGCCTTTACCTCAAACGGTACCTTTGCCCAGAAGAGCATCGAAGGATGGGGAGCGGAATCTATCGGCTCACCGTCGTTTGAATATATCTGTCCGATAGAAAAGCGTCTGCCGCATTTTCCGGGGGAAATAAGCTCTACGTCTTCACCTGACGAGACCTTGTTCTTTTGCATAAAGCAAGCCGCGCCTCTCTCGGCGTCGTACGCTACCGCCGTAGCGATATACGCCTTTTCCCTGATATAACCGGGATTTTCGCACAGCTGTGCGTTTTCCATCGCATCGTCAAACCAATATCCCGTAGAATATTCTCTGTGGCTGACGCTCTCAAGCTCGCAAAGCCATCTCGGATCGTATTCGTAGCCCGCTTCTCCCGCCTCGCAGTACTTGTCTATTGCCATACGGTAGGCGTTGGTCACGACAGGGGCGTAATACGCACTCTTCATTCTTCCCTCTATCTTGAAGCTGTCGATACCGCTTCTCATAAGGGCGGGGATATGCTCTATCATACACATATCCTTGCTCGACATTATATAAGTTCCGCGGCAGTCCTGCTCCGCTCTCAAAACGTCGTCGGGGCGCTTTATCTCCGAAAAATCAAGCTCGTGCGGACGGAAGTCCCAACGGCAAGGCTGAGCGCACATTCCGCGGTTGGCGTCCCTCTTCGTATAGTGATTGGAAAGTAGGCATCTGCCGCTGTAAGACACGCACATAGAGCCGTGGATGAACGCCTCCAGCTCCAGCTTTTTCGGTGTTCCGCGTCTTATCTCCATCACCTCGTCGAGCGTCAGCTCACGGGCAAGAACGACGCGCTTGGCTCCGAGTCTGTACCACGCGGTACACGCCGCCGCAGAGCAGAGGCTCTGCTGAGTCGAAATATGTATATCTGTTGCGTCTCCGAGTATCTCACGCACCTCGTAGAACACCCCGATATCCGCGACGATAACAGCGTCAGGCGGGCATTTTTTGAGCGAGCGAAGATAGGCACGCAGCTCTCTGTACTCGTAGCCTCTCGGCATTACGTTTATTGCGACGTACACCTTTTTATTCAAAGCGTGGGCGTATTCGATCGCGCGCGCAAGCTCCTTGTCGGTAAAATTCTGCGCCGCAGCTCTCATACCGAATTTTTGCGAAGCAAGGTATACGGCGTCAGCGCCGTATAGAAACGCCGCTTTCATCTTTTCAAAATTGCCCGCAGGGGATAATAACTCTTTTTTCTTGAGCATCTTACTGCCTTTCTTTCGTGAATATCCGTGCAAAAAACACACTTACCCATTATTACTCATTGTAATGATACCACAAGCAACTTGATTTTACAAGTGATAAAGGCAAAAAGAACCCACGAAAACAACAAAAAACGTTATCAAAAGTGTAAATATTGTTAATAAAATAACATTGGTTGACTTATATCCCTATATATAATATAATAAAATAAGTGTTGTTATGCGCCACAGTACGCGCAGAACATTCCCCAAAAAAATGAAGTAAGGAGCAAAAAATGCTTTTTTCAAAAATACGCGGTATACACGTTCCGCACCGTAAAAATACAGCGGACAAGCAAAGCGTCAGCATGCCCTGCCCCGAATACGTAACGATACCTATGTCCATGCACATAGGCGCGCCCGCCGTTCCCTGCGTAAAGGTAGGAGACGAAGTGCTCGTAGGACAGAAGATCGCGGAGGCGGGGGGATTCGTTTCCTCTCCCATACACGCCAGCATCTCGGGAAAGGTCACGAAGATAGACAATATACTCATCTCAAACGGTCAGTCAGTCGACGCCGTAACTATTGAAAGCGACGGCAATATGACGCCCCACTCCCCCTCTGCCCCCATCAAAGTTTCCGACTTTGACTCGTTCATATCGGCAGTACGCGAATCGGGCGTAGTAGGACTCGGCGGTGCAGGCTTCCCGACGGCTGTAAAGCTCGGAGTAAAAGACCTCTCAAAGCTCGAGCACGTAGTAATAAACTGTGCCGAGTGTGAGCCCTACATAACCAGCGACACGAGAACGATGCTTGAGCGTACGGACGATATCCTCCTCGGCGTTTCTCTCTTAAAGGAGCACCTGAAGGCAAAAAGCATCATCTTCGGAGTAGAGAGCAACAAACCCAAATGTATAAAGAAGCTCAAAGAGATATTCTCCGAGGACGAGTGCGTCAAGGTAGTTTCCCTCCCTTCCTCTTACCCGCAGGGAGCTGAAAAGGTACTCGTATACAATACCACGAAAAAGGTAATAGGAGAGGGCAAGCTTCCCTTTGACGTGGGAGTCATCGTCATCAACGTCACCACGCTCTGCACGGTAGCGGAATATATAAACACCTCAATGCCCCTCGTCAGCAAATGCGTCACGGTAGACGGTTCGGCAATAAGCGAGCCAAAAAACGTGATAGCTCCCATCGGCACTCCGATAAAAGAGCTGATAAGCTTCTGCGGTGGATACAAGACGGAAGCAAAAAAGATACTTTACGGCGGTCCTATGATGGGTATCAGCGTATACTCGGACGAGCTGCCCATACTCAAAAACACGAACGCCGTGCTCGCGTTTGACGAAAAGGACGCAGCGGAAAAGCCCGTCAGCGCATGTATCCGTTGCGGTGCGTGCGTTTCGGCGTGCCCGATGAAACTCGATCCTCCCGCTATCGCAAAGGCGAAAAAGCTCGGCGATATGGAAGCACTCGCAGATCTCAAGGTCAATCTCTGTATGGAATGTGGAGCGTGTGCCTTCAGCTGTCCTGCGGGAAAACCGATAGTAGCCACACACAAGCTCGCAAAGGCAGAGCTGAGAAATTACACGATGGGAGGAAACAAGAAATGACACAAGCTGCAACGAACCTTCTCAACGTCAGCGTTTCTCCCCACATAAAGAGCAAGAAAACGACGCGCGCGATAATGCTCGACGTCATAATAGCTCTTCTGCCAGCTTCTATTGCCGCTACCGTACTGTTTGGTGCGGGAGTGCTCGCGCTTTTGGCTACGGCAGTCGTATTCTCTGTCCTTGGAGAGTACGTCTTTAACAAGATAACGAAAAAGCCCACGACGATATCCGACCTGTCCGCTGTCGTAACGGGTATCATACTCGCACTCAACGTCCCCGTTGACCTTCCCCTCTGGCAGCTCGCTCTCGGCTCTCTCGTTGCTATATGCATAGTAAAGGGACTTTTCGGAGGTCTCGGTCAGAATTTTGCAAATCCCGCGGTGACCGCGAGAATATTCCTGCTCATTTCCTTCTCGGAGGGTATGGCGGGCATTACGGAGAGCAGATTTGCGGATTCTCTGGTTGCAAACGCTACCTCAAGCGCCACGCAGCTCGTTTCGAGCGCGACGCCCCTCTCGTCTATCGGTACGGGCGCGAAGCTGCCGACTATCACGGATATGCTACTCGGAAATCACGGTACGAGCGCAGTCGGTGAGACCTGTATCGTCGCGCTGATCGTCGGTGCGGTATATCTGCTCGCAAGAAAGGTCATTACCTGGCATACTCCCGTTTGTTTTATCGGAAGCGTCTATCTTTTGAGTCTCGCCGTTAGCGGTGACGCTCTCAAAGCACTCTATCTGACTCTCTCGGGCGGACTTATCTTCGGTGCAATATTTATGGCGACCGATTACGCAACTACACCTACCTCCAAGCTCGGTCAGGCGGTATTCGGTATCGGATGCGGTCTGTTGACATTCCTTATCCGTACTTACGGTGCGTATCCCGAGGGTGTATCTCTGTCCATACTCTTTATGAACATACTCACCCCCTACATAGAAAAGCTCTGCAGAGGACGTGCCTTCGGAGGTAAAAAGAAATGAAAAAAATGATAAAGCCCATTCTGGTACTCACTCTGATATGTCTGTGCGTTTCGATCCTTCTTGCAGTCGTAAACGAGATAACGGCACCCAAGATAAAAGAATACGAGGCAAAGATAGCCGAGAAGGGTTGTCTTGAAGTAATGCCTGATGGAGAGTCGTTTGTCGAGATCGAGCTCCCCGATGGACTACCCCAAACCGTCACCAACGTCTACAAGGAAGAGGGAGGCGGTTACGTCTTCAAGCTCGTAACCAACGGCTACTCCTCGGGTTATCAGATAATGTGCGGAATATCGGCAGACGGTAAGATAACCGGCACCAAGGTCCTCGCACACAACGAAACGCCAAGCATCGGCGGTCAGACACAAGACAAGAGCTACTGCGACAGATACGTTGGTGCTGGGGCGGACTTAAAAAAAGAAAACGGTGAGAGCGTAGATTACCTCATATCTCACGCGACCGTATCCACTACCGCTTTCAAAAACGCGATAGCGGATGCTTTCACTGCATACGAAACTTTAAACGAGGAGGGCTGAAATGAAAAATAATAAATTGTCCATCCTCCTGCGAGGCATAATAAAGGAAAACCCCGTACTCGTGCTTGTGCTCGGAACCTGTCCGACTCTCGCTGTAACTTCAAACGTGCTCGGTGCCGTCAGTATGGGACTCGCGGCTCTGTTCGTGCTCGTTTGCTCAAACGCGGTCATATCCGCATTCAGAAAGATCATCCCCGACAGCGTACGTATCCCCTGCTATATCGTTATCATAGCGGGATTCGTCACTATCGTAAAGCTGATAGTCAAGGCGTATCTGCCCGACATCAACTCGCTGCTCGGCTCTTACCTTGACCTCATCGTCGTAAACTGCATCATTCTCGGCCGCGCCGAAATGTTTGCGAAGGATAACAAGGTATTTGACTCCGTCCTCGACGGCGTCGGTATGGGCATCGGATTTACCCTTGCTCTCGTAGCGATGGCTACCGTACGCGAAGTATTCGGTGCGGGCTCGTGGTTCGGCATCGAGCTTCCCATCATCAAGGACTACACCGTACCCGTTCTTACCCAGGCACCCGGCGGATTTTTCGTATTCGGAGTGCTGATGGCTCTGCTTGCCTTCCTCTCGGGAGGAAAAGCGACCAAAAAGAAGGAATTCGGCTGCTCGGGATGCCCGCAGGCTGCCGTATGTGGCAAGCTCGGCGAGTGTGACAGCAACTCAAAGGAGGCGGTATAAATGACAGTACAAAGCATAGTTACCATTCTCCTTGCGGGAATACTCACAAGCAACTACGTGCTCAGTCGTTTTCTCGGCATCTGTCCCTTCCTTGGAGTTTCAAAGAAGCTCGGTCAGGCAACCGGAATGGGAATTGCCGTTACCTTCGTAATGCTCGTGGCTACCGCAGTTACCTACCCCATACAGATATACGTCCTCGACGCTCTCGATATGGGATATATGCAGACGATCGTATTCATTCTCGTCATCGCGGCGCTCGTTCAGTTCGTCGAGATGGCACTCAAAAAATTCATCCCATCTCTTCACGCCTCCCTCGGAGTTTATCTGCCTCTGATAACGACCAACTGTGCCGTTCTCGGCGTTACGATAAACAACATAAACGACGGATTTAGCTTTGGCGAGTCGCTGGTCAGCGCTCTCGGATGTGGTCTTGGATTTTTGCTCGCTATGGTACTTTTCTCGGGTGTGCGCTCCACGATGGAGACCTCGGATATACCAAAGGCGTTCAAGGGACTGCCCATAACGCTCGTTGCAGCAGCTATCGTTTCGCTTGCGTTTATGGGTTTCAGCGGAATGGCAGAGGGCATCGCAGCCCTATTCTCTTAAAAAAGGCGGTGAAGATATGACATCTATTTTAAACGCCGCGCTCATCGTCGGAGGCATCGGACTATTATGCTCCGTTCTGCTCGTGCTCGCCTCGAAGTTTATGAGCGTACCGGTAAACGAAACCGAGCAAAAACTCCGCGACGCCCTGCCGGGCGCTAACTGCGGTGCGTGCGGATACACGGGATGCGACGGTTACGCCTGTGCTTTAGCTGACGGAAGCGAAAGCAAGACCAACCTGTGTATTCCGGGAGCTGACGCTACATCAAGACAGATATCCGATATACTCGGCGTTGAATTTGCGGACGTCGTGGAGCTTGTCGCATTCGTACACTGTACGGGCGACTGCAACAGCGCAAAGGTAAAGCACTCCTACACGGGCTCGATACATACCTGCAAGGCGGCAAACCTGCTCTGGAACGGAGCAAAGGAATGCTCGCACGGCTGTCTCGGCTACGGTGACTGTGCTTTGGTTTGCCCCAACGACGCTATCTGTATAGAAAACGATATCGCTCACGTCGATAGCAGAAAGTGCAGCGGATGCGGTCTGTGCGCAAAGGCGTGCCCCAATCACATAATCGAGCTTATGCCCGACAACGACAAGGTCGTCCTCACCTGCGTAAACAAGGAAAAGGGCGCAGTTGCACGAAAGAAATGCTCCAACGCCTGCATCGCATGCAAAAAATGTGAAAAGGCGTGTGAGCACGACGCTATACACGTTATCGACAATCTTGCCGTTATCGACTATTCGAAATGCATCGACTGCGCGGCGTGCGCATCGGTTTGCCCCGTAGGATGCATAAAGATATCCGATTTCAGCGGAATACACAGATACAACGAAAAAGCACAGTAAAAATAAAAAAGCGGAAGGCGGTGTTCTTATCAAAGAGTTTATTTCTTTTTTCAAAAAGAGCGACCTTCTGCTTTTCATTCTTCTCTTTCTTTTCTCCGCCATCGCTATCACCGTCGCGGCAATGCCGCGCCCCTATGCGAGCCGAGTGCTCGTAAAGCTCAACGGAGAGACGGTCGGCGTTTATTCTCTTTATCAAAACGAAGAGATAACCGTCAACGGAAAAAACGGCTCTCACAACACGGTAGTAATAGAAAACGGCTGTGTGTATATAAGAGAAGCCTCTTGCCCTGATAAGCTCTGTGAGCATCAAGGCAGAATAAGTGACGCGGGACATACGCTGATATGTCTTCCCAACAGATTGAGCGTCACGGTACTGGAATAAACCAAACGAACCACAAGCAACACTTCTACTCATTTTCACGGAGGAAATATGACAAAAAAGATGATCGCGCTCATAGCGCACGACAATATGAAACCGTCTATAATAGAATGGTGCCGAGAGCACAAGGACACCCTCTCTCAGCACGAGCTCTGCGGTACGGGTACGACCTCGCAGAGAATAAGCGAAGCTACGGGGCTTTCCGTTAAAGGCTACAAAAGCGGTCCTCTCGGAGGAGACCAGCAGATAGGGGCTCTGACGGCAGAGGGAAAGATAGACGCGATAATCTTCTTCTCGGATCCTCTCACAGCACAACCGCACGATCCCGACGTAAAGGCGTTGCTCCGAATAGCACAGGTATATAACATACCGATCGCAAATAACCGCGCTACCGCTGATTGCATCATAAAGACTCTCTCCCGTTAAGCGCGTTTCTCTCTTTATAAAAAACAATAAAGCAATAAATATCCCCCCGTAAAACGGGGGGTATTTCATTTTCGGGCATAGCCCTAAACACTACTGGCGACGCACAAGTGCGTTTTAGATTGGCCTGCCAGCCATGCAATTGTTACTTACTACCCATAAATGGGTCCCGTGGGT
>JAZQXE010000103.1:0-68506 GCA_045632705.1 Eubacteriales bacterium
GTTTGCTACGCTTACAGAAAATGTCGATGAGTATGGTCCAAAAATTTTAGAATGGGCAAAAACTGTTTCTTTTGAATAACCGATTTCTAAATCGGTGCTACTTGCCAACAATGCGAACCTATTTAGATATCGGGGCAGAAAAAGTCCGAACCCGCAACGGTTTCGTTCTTTTTCTATACAAATTTTTGCGGTTGAAATTTATAGATATCCTAAGCCCAAAATGACCTTTGGGGAGGACTTGAACTAAATTCAATAGATATCAAAAGCAGATTATCGTAAAACTTATACTTTCTATTTTTGTAATTGATAATTAGTTACTGGTGTGTCTGTGTGCTTCATCCGCGTAGTGTATAGGGCACATAATGGGAGCGACACAAAAGGTCAGTCCTTTAGCAAAAAAATGTCATATAAAGCAAAAAAATATTGACAAAATAATGCCAGCGGGCGTATATGGTTACGCAGGAACGTTCGGCGATACCAAGCCTGCACAGACTCACTTCAACTGGTACATTGACGGTGTGCTGGTATGGGATGCAACCGCTATATAAATCATTAGAATATTACCGATAACTACAAAAAACTCCGTTTCGATACGAAACGGAGTTTTTTTATGTGTGGTTTGTAAAATTAACTAAATGAAATCGTTTCAGCGTATCGGAGTGAGCTTTCCGTCCGTGACGCTGACAGACCACGCGTCTGCTACGGCTTGGGGCGGGTCTGCCTGTATTGCCGTTGCGATCACTTCGATCTGCATAGCGTATCCGTCGGGTGCACTTGTGAGCTGTGTAATTGCATCTGCAAGGGGATTTGTCGTAGTATCGGGTGCTACTCTATCGGTATAATACATATATCCGTCAGCTCCCAGCTCCCATCCGTACTCACCGTAGAGGATAGTATAATCAACGCTCAATTGAGGAGAGGCAGCGAGTACCTTGCCGTCTTCTGACACCCAGTTTACGATTATCGTTGCTCGGATATAGGCGTCGATCTCGGAGGTGTTTCTGACGCTTACGTTCTTAGTGAGCGTCCCCTCCGTCTCTCTTTCTACCTCGCAGCTAACGTAAGTGGGAAGGAACGTATTCGTTACCGTATCTGTCGTGCTCGTGATGTAAGCAAACACACCGCCCACGCCCAAGATGAGCAACGGCAAGACCGAGCAGAGAAGGGCGAGCAGCGCCTTTGTCCGTTTATTCTTTTGTTTCATTCGGCGTCGTCCTCCTTTGCCTTGAATTTGCCTTGATATTAGTCGTTGTACGCAGCGTTGCCGTTACCGTCAAGCCACTTGTTGTTAGTTCTCGTTACGTCAAATATAATGACGTTGTCAGACGCTGCATGCGAGAGCGTCGTCGTCTTTGTTAATTCTCCGATGTTGTATCTCCACGACCAGTCACTCTCGAGGATAACGTCGTATTCGCCAACGGGCAGCTCGGTTATCGTCTTTGAGGAATTTCCGTAGAGGGTAACGGTGAGCAGGATACCCTCGCTCTCCGTGCCGTCCTTTCCTTTTATTACGAAGATGAACACCTGATCCGTGTCAGATGCCTGTGCATTCTGCGTCTTTATGGTAAGGTCGGTTTCCATTGAAATGAATTTAGCGTAGTACGTGACGTCTTTCCAAACCTGTCCGTTTGATTTTGCAGGAGTGAGCTTGTTAGTTTCGGGAGAGATGAGGGAAGCATCCGCCTCTTCGGTGCAAGCGGCGTCCATATACCAACCGACGAATTCAAAACCGTTATTCGTCATCGGTGTAGAGCCGTTTGGCTTGCCGGAAATAGCGAGTACGTTTTCCGACTGATAGCTGAGTGATCCGCATCCGTCGGGACCGATGATCTGATACTTGATAGATACGATATCTTCAACGTAGATAAATTTGATCACGTTGTGCTCGGGGTTTGACGAGAGGGAAATTACCTTTATCGGATCACCTACGAGCGTGTAACCGCTGCTTAAGAGATCGAGGGCGTTTTCAACGACCTGCTCACCGTAGTGCTTGGTCACTACCTTTGAGGGATATATCTCGGTATCTGTGCCGTTTTCAACGTATTTTACCGTGTATTCTACGTCGATACGGTTGTAGTATAGCTCTATGGTCATACCCTCTGCGGTCAGCTTTGCACTGACAAAGTTCGTTTCTACGGGCGTTAGCACGTCGTTTACTCGTGTCATAGCTCCCACAAATTTAAATCCCGTGAGAGTGATCGCGTCTACCGTGTAGTAAGAACCGATGACGCCTACGCTCTCGACAGAGCGGTATTCGCGGTAGGAATCGAGTGAAATGTTCTCGATATAATGCACGACTCGGTAATAAGCGTGCTCCTCGTCTGCGTGATAATAGAAGGTGATAACGTTGTTGTCAAGAACGCCGTCTCCGTCTTCATCCTGTCCGGAGGCTGAAAGCACGAGTCGCTTTTGATATGCGTCAGGCATCATTTTATCGGTCTTGACGAACGTTTCCGTAACGACGGAGAGCGTGTTATTCATGACGTATTTCGTGTCGTGTATCGTCTCTCCCGTGTCCTTGTTTACGTATCTGACCGCGTACGGCATAGATTCAACGTAAACGTATTGGAAGGTAAACTCGTGCACGCCGTCAACGCTCATCGTTATCGTGTGGCTGTTGACGAGGGGATAATAACCTGTTCTGAAGCCGTCGTAGAGATCTTCTCCCGCCTTTGCGTCGAAAGTCTTGTTGTTACCCGCAATAGCGCTTCCGACGGTGGAATCCGCTATCTTTTCTCCTGTCTGGTAGAGAACGTAGTGTATAGTATAATTTACCGTTGTGTGCGAGCTCCATTTAGCGTAGATCTCGATGTCGTCGATTATCGGAATACCCGTAAATACGAACGCCTTCTCGACCTTCTTTCCGTCTACGATATCGGTGTAGAACCAACCCTGGAATACGTAGTTGCCGTTTGTGACGTTTGTCGAAGGAGCTTTTGCAAAGTCCTTGTGAGCAACGCTCTGCGTATCTCCTATCTGAGTCGTGAGCGTAGCGTCGAGATAGATCTTGACCGTGTGGCGTATCGGCTCCCATTTAGCGTAAAGGAGCATATCGCCCTCCGACATCGTGATCGTGTTCCAGTCTACCTCCGTACCTGCAAAGCATCCGGGGGAAGTGTACCAACCGCCGAAGGTATAAGCGTTAGGCTCAAGGTTGGCGGGATAATCGGGAATGAAATTATATTCCTGAAGCGACTGACCGTACGGGATGCCGTAGACGCTCTTTGTGTCGAGCAGTATACCGTTGCTTGAAAATTCAAGCACGTGGTCGGTAACTCTGTCGTAGTAGAAATGTACCGTCTTATCGGAGGAGCTGATACTTATCTGGTCGTTTGAAGCAAAGTTCGGATTTGAAGACGACTGATAGAAGCCGTAAATATCAAAGAAGTCCTCGTCTCGCGTTACGTAGTTGTATTTTGCCTTTATCGTATTTGTGAGAACATAGTACTTGTCGTTGTATTTGTGAGTATACGCCTCACCATCGAGTACCTGCAGATAATAGTTCATCGTGTAGGCACTGTAGCTGGCCTTGTTCAAAGTAAGAGTAAAGTCGTCCGGCGGCATATCCGACAGATATACGAGAACGGCAGAGTAATAGTCGGAGGATGACGGTTGCCATCTTTCACCGTCATCGTAGACCACGCCGTTGTCGTCGGTGATAGGCCATATATCCGCAATAGACTGCTGATACTTTCTGTATATTACCTTTACCGTATTTGTGGAAGAAGAGCTCTTACACGTGTTTGAATGGCTGTGAGAGGGGGTAATGCCGCAGTGCAGTCTCTTGCAGGCGTTGCCGTGTGTATGCTCAACGTCTCCGCACGAATAAACGTAGCAGGAGCCGGTGTGCATGTGTATAACGTCACGGTAGCAGTTTTCCGTGTGTCTGTGCTCGGGCAGAGGGCAGGAGCAGTTGACACCGTGTGTATGCTCGACGGAATAACCGCAGGTCGGGTCGATCACGTCTCCGTTTGACGCGCCGCGTCCGTTATATTTGTACCACGTTCCCTTGATGTAAATGTAGTAGGTGGTGCCGCGCTTGTATATCTCGCCTTCATCAGGGTTTGAAGGTGCATTCTTTGGAGGCGATGATTGCTTCGTTCCTACGTCTTTGTAGCAGGAGGTGCTGTGCGTGTGGACTTTGAGTGTACAGTTGCATCCTGCGCTTCCGTGTGTATGCTCTTCCATACCGCAGATGAAGCACTCGTCCGTATGAGCGGTATGCTCAGGTGTCTTACAGGAGAGAGAGGGGGTACAGTCGCTTGTGTGTACGTGCCCGAGATCACAAATGAAGTCGTAGCACTCGTCCGTGTGCGAGTGACCGACGGGGATCGTGCAGGCTCCTGTTGCCTTGATGGTAAGAGTGTAGTATTTTCTCGTGTAATATACGTTGATTACCGTTGAGCCGTCACCCTCGATCAGTACGTTCTTTTCCGTCTTTTCGGAGTTGAATGTAAAGTAATTCTCATCCGTTATACCGCTGACCTCTTTTATTCTGTCGCTACCGCTGACGTAGCTTCCCGAAAGAGCGGCAAGACCGTCAAGGTAACCCCAGTAGGTGTATCCGTTGTCATTTGCGTTTTCCTTCCAGAAAACGAGCGTGTAGGTCGTCTGCTGTGTTATCCATCGTGCGCGGTAGGTGAGGTTTGCATCGGGCACGGTAATTACGTTGTGGCCGTTTATGTTATACACCGACTTCTGCTCGTCACTCGGAGCGTGACCGCCCCATGAAACGAGCTCCCAACCGTCAAAAACGTAACCGTGGCGCGTGGGGTCGTTCGTTCCTACGGAGTTGCCGTATCTCGTGTAGACGGGCTCGGCACCGTAACCGCCGTTCATATCAAAGTCGATGAGATAGTAGTTTCTGTCGTAGCGTATCTCTATGACGGTACTTCCGTCAGCCGCTACCGTGAGATGCTCGTATGCCAGAGCCTTGAATCCCGGCAGCTGAGCCTCGGTCAGCGCGAGTCCGTCACCGACGACGGAGCCCGTCAGAGCCATCGACGTCGTGATATAGTCAAAGGTGACCGAATATTCGTCGTCATGGACGTTTTGCAGATGGTGGTGTATCTTGAACTCAACGAGCGCAGGCTCGTAGATAACGTTGATAGTTATATCTTCACGGACGTCTTTATAGTCAAGCACGACCTTCTGCGCCTCGACGTAGTCCTCCCCCATTCGTCTGAAAGGAGTATATCCGACGACGGTCGGGCTGTCTATCTCTGCGTAGAAGTCACTTCCTCTGGCTATTGAAGCACCGTAAGGCTCAAACGCGATACCCTGATTGTCGAAGAGGTAATTGATAACTATCGTGTGAGTCGTGTACTCGTCGGGATCAACGTCCTCGTCGTCCGTCTGCTCGTCGCGAGAGGAGGGTATGGAGGATGAAGATATGGTCGGGAGCAGCGGCTCCGTTTCTTCTATCTTGTAGGACAGAGTGACCTCGAGACGTTGGCTGGAATAGACCTCCTCACCGCCCGTGAGTATGCAACGCAGGACGGCTTTGCTGTTTTGGTTGAGCATGCTCGATATCAGAGAGTAAGAAACGTCGAGCGTCTCACCGTTTTGTCCGTATATGTCTATCCATCTGTTATTCTTTTCGGGGTGCATTATCTGCCAGCACAGATCGAGTCCGTCGGCGTTTTCCGTGACGGCTGTGACCGTCTTCTTTTCGTCGTCGCTGATAGTTAGCGCGTCTATCTTTTCGCCGCCGTAGTTTATCGTAACCCCGGGAGTGCTCGCATCGGTTGAAAAAGCGGGCAGAGCGGCATAGGGCATTGACGTGACGAGCATAACTATTGCGAGCACGAACGACGTTATTCTGTTTTTGATCTTTTTGAAGACGTCCATTTCCTATGTCCTCCTTTCGCTTTTATTTTTTGGCACATATCGACGTCTTACGAAATGGTAAGGCGTCGATATGCACCCTGCTCCTCGGAGCAGAATGCAATATCTTTTTAGTTATCAGTCCAGATCAAAATGAGAGGGAAAAGCCTTGGTCATAGCGTCGTAGCAGGTCTCAAAGCCCGTTTGCTGAACGGCGTATGCCTCTACGGTCACGGTGAGCTCCATCAGCTCGCGCATCTCCGTGCTTGTCCAATCGTCAGGAATGTTGAGGTACTCAAATATCGTTACCTCCTCGTTGACGGGGAGTTTTTCCAGCATGAAGAAATAGAACTCGTAGTAGTTTTCTTCTCTGTTCGTCTTTTGCAGCATCGCGTATCTGTCGTTGTAACAGACGTAGCTGAAGCCGTTCCAATCTCCGACGTGTACCTTCTCGTCAAGCAGTCCTCCGCTGAAAAGCACCTCGATATCGAGATCGTCATAATTTTCGTAGCCCATAACGTTGTGAAGATCCCCGAGACCGTCCTCGAGGACGATCTTGGCGGCTATCCAGCAGGGAGAGCTGCCCGTATTTTTGATTGTGGGATCCTTGTATATGCTTTGAGCGGGGTATATCTTTCCGTAGTCGTGGACGAAGGTATTACCCGCGGTGACGGTCACTCTGTCTTGAGAGGTGTCCTCTACGAGATTTCCGAGCTCGTCGAGCATTACGACGGCTTCGGTCAGCTCTATGGTCACAGCCCCCGACGTAAAGGTCGTTTTTACCGTTTGTTGATCTGTGAAGTAAGCTATCGAAGCTCCCGCAAAAGCTGCCGCAAAAGCGAGGAGCAACAATGCTTCAATATAAAGTTTTATCTTTGAAGTTTTCATCTCGGTGCTCCCGTGTAGATCTTCTGCCATGCAGTATTTGCGTCTTCTATGCCCTCGTACTGTATCGCGTACGCCGTAAACTCCAGCGTCGGATACGAGTCGTAGAGCAGGGCGAGCATTTCCTCGCTCACCGTGTCTTTAACTATTATCTCGTCGTTTTCAAGAACGTGCAACACGACGTCTGCGTTACTCGACTCTACTATTCTGTAATAGACGTCCGCGACTCCCGCGAGTACGTTCCAGCCCTCGTCGATGGAATACTCTGCGTATTGGTCAAATCCGTCGGAGCGGTGCGCCTTGACGAACAAGTAGCATTTTTTGCTTCCGCCGAATACCGTTACGCAGGGGTCCTTTTTGATCGTCGTACCGGGAACGAGCTTGTATGTGCTGCCCGTGCTTTCCGCAATGGACAGCTTGATGTCTCCCGCCGTAAAGGTGTTCTCAAGAGGGCGGGACGAGCCCATTATCAATGCGTAAGTCAAGCCGACGCCGATCGCCAGCACTAACGTTATGGTAATGAGCAATACGATTCCTCGTTTATTCAATTGTCCCGCCTCCTTTCATAAAACGGTCAGAGTCAGTCGTTATCAGTCGTTGATTTAGCTTGCTCTGAAGTGCGTACCACTCTCAAACGGGAAACGGTCAACGATAGCGTTCCATGCGTGCTGATATGCTTTCAAACCGTCCTTGTCAGTAAAGCCGGTCGTCTGAATAGCAAATGCGGTGAGGGTTACCTTTGCACCCGCATAGTCTGCAACGACTGCGCTCTCGTCAACGGTGAAGGTATCGAAGATGTCGTATTCTTCACCTTGCAATCCGCTGATGGCGATAGGAGCTACGGTCTCGACGCTGTCGGTAACGTTTCCTACACCTACGTAGATGTAGAGAATTTCGCCTGCGTCGTTAGACTTGACCTGCTGCCAGCCGTTAGCCGTCATCTGCTCTGCGATGGTCGGGTTGTTTGCGTCGCCCTGCTTCTCAATAGTAGAGATACCGTTCTTCACCTTGACGAAAAGGTAAGAATTTACACTATCCACGTCTACGAAGATAGTAGGGTCCTTACAGTAGGTCTTGCCGGGGACGAGCTCGTAGCTGTTACCGTCACTCGTCTTTGAGGCACCGTCTGCATCCTGTCCGTCGCTGTCTACTTTTGACTCGTACATGCTGATGCCGACCTTACCTACGGTAAAGGTGTTTGATACTGCAGTCGAAGAAGCAAGGAATGCGATAGTAGTGAATACCGTTGCTACTACGAGCAGTACTGCTGCGCCCATAAGTATAAGCGCTTTAAAAATTTTCTTTTTCATTTTCTTTTCCTCCTTTAATGATGAAAAATAAAATTTTATAAAACAATGTAAATTTATAGCTTGCCCCAGAGGGCGTAACTATCGTTTTTATTCTCCCGGGTGGGAGTCGTCCGTCTCACCGTTCTTGTTTTGCGACTCCTGCTCGCCGTCCTTTTTGTCGGCGGGCGTCGTGTCAGCTACGGGTGTTGGGGATTCGTTGCCCCCGTCAGAGACGGCAACGTCGTCCTTTCCCGTGATAAAGTCGGCGGCAAACATCAGCAAAATGAAGAGAGCACATACGCCGATGGTCACGTACGACCACGGGGGAGACTGTATGTAGACCGAAACGTAACCGAGAAGAGGAATGGAAAACAACGGCTTTCCGATCACGTTTTTAGAGGAGAGGAGAGTTCCGTCGGGATCGTCGTTTGCATCTCCTTGGGTTTGAAAGTATATCGTGTCGGGCTTTGAATCGTCGTAGATGACATCTATTATTCTGTGCGTGACGACTATGTTTCCTTGCATAACGTAGGTCACGGGGTCGCCTTCTTTAAGCTCTTTGGGATCCACGTCCTTTACGTAGATGAGAGAACCCACGTGGTATTCAGGCTCCATGGAGCCTGAGAGAACTGCGTACGGCTCGAGTCCGACGAGTCTTACACCGACGAGGAGAATTGCGAGTATTACGATGATCACGATCGGGACCGTGGTCACGACGGTGTATATTTTCTTTGCTTTACTTGACATTGCGACTTGATCCTTCCGTGTTGAAAATGGGCAAAATACTACTTATATATAATATAATATATTAATTATACTCAAAATAACGAATATGTCAATAGAAACGAAAGAAAAATATCGTATAACAGCGACGTTTTTTAAAAAGAAAAGATCGCAGGATCGTACGAAAAAAATGAGGACTTGCCGAAAAATCACCTCGCAGGATTGTTCGCACAACGAGAAAAAGAGCATTTCGGCTTTGTGCCGAAATGCTCTTTTTAGTGTTTGGTCGTTATTTGTTGTTGCAACCGCAGTTTGAATTTAACGGACATTTCTTGTCATATGACGGATTGCAAGCATAGAAGTTTTTACAGTCGAGTTTATCCTGCGCGACGCGGAGAGCATCTCCGAAACGCTGATAGTGTACTATTTCTCTTTCACGCAAAAAGCGCAGGGGATCGCGCACGTCGGGATCATCTATCAGACGGATGAGATTGTCATAGGTCACGCGTGCTTTTTGTTCTGCGGCGAGGTCTTCGTGAAGGTCTGCGAGCACGTCTCCCTTTACTCCGACGTACTTGATATCGAAGGGCGTACCCGAGGCGGCAACGGGGTAGACTCCCGTCGTGTGATCTACGAAATAAGGCGCAAACGCGCTATTCTTGATCTGTTCCTCGGTGAGATTTTTCGTCAACTGATAAATTATCGCGCTAACCATCTCTATATGCGCTAATTCTTTAGGACATACAAGATATCTGTTTGGTATATCCCCTAATTCCACTATAACATACAAAAAACCAAAAATCAATAGTTTTTACAAAAAAAGTTAAAAAATATTTTTGCCGAAAAAGACAAAAGCTTGTCGAGAGCCGTCGAAAAAGCGTGCGCGTATAATTAAATGGAAATGAAAAACGGGAAAGGCGTTTACTTGTTCGTCCTTCCCGTTTAGTAGTCAAAAATTGCTATCCCCGCTACTTTCCGTGCTTGACGGTACGGAGGGGAAGACGATCAATTCAAAGTCGTGCGGAGATACTAACCACTCCGTTTCCTTGCTTGCGTTTTCGTCTTCCTTTGACGAGGTGTCAGCGTCCTTTTGTACGTTTGACGTTTCGGTATCGACCGCATCCTGCTCGTCCTTTTTCTTTTTAGACTTTTTCGGCTTTTTCTTCTTTTTCTTTTTGACCTTTTCCGATCTCTTGTCTTTGGTATATATTATTTTTTCTATTACTTCACACAAAAGGTCGTTTTTATCCTTCGGATCGGTGAGCGTTTCGTATACGGAGAGGATATATTCTACCTTTGGGATGATGATATCTCTTTCGTTTTTCTTCATCTCCTCGAGAGTCAGCTCCGCCGATATGCGCTTTATGTCGGCGATGCTTTCGTTTATACGTTCCTTTATTTTTCCGCTTCGCTCGCGGAATTCCTCCTCGTCGTACGTTCCCCGCTCAAATAGCTCGTAGACCTTTTCAAGCTGCTTTTGCAGAGCGTTTTTTTCCTCTCTCTGTTTTCGCAGGGCTTCTTCCTTTGCCTTGTGCAGCGCGTCGCTTCCGTCCTCGTCCTTCTCTGACCATTGAAGCTGATATTCTTTCAGCCACAACTCGAGAAACTCGATAACGTGCTCCTCGACTATATAAAGCGGAGAGCTTACGTTGTTGCAGGTCTTGTACGGACACATCAGAGAATCACGGGAGCTATCGGGGTAGGGTCTTCTTATCATCTTTCTTCCGCACTTACCGCAGACCACCAGCCCAGCGAGTGCATTCTTTACGCTCTTATCCGATTTCATCGGCAGCTTTTTGTTGCCCTCTGTTATTCTCTTTGCCGCTTCAAACAGTTCTTTATCTATGATAGCGGGATGCAGTCCCTCGCTTATCAGCCATTCTTCTTCGCTTGCCTTCGGACGAGAGAGGGTGAGCTTTCCGTCCACCATCTTTTTTTCCGTCTTTCTCGCATTCCAGCGTATCAGCCCCGTATATACGGGATTTGAAAGTATAGCTCTGACGCTTGGAGCCGTCCATTTTTCGTTTATGCGCGGAGGTATCTTCAGCTCGTTTAACTTGTTTGCTATCAGAGAAGCTCCAAGTGTGCGGCGCGAGCCGTCCTCGAGCGTTTCACCGTAAACGTAAAGCTCAAATATCGTCTTTACCGCCTTTGCTTCGTCTTCGATAGGTGCGAGCGTATACCCCTTGTCGTTTTTTATCTTTACTCTTTCGTAACCGTACGGAGCGGATTGCGCTACGTATTTTCCCTCGGCGGCGGATGCGATACGTCCTCTTTGCAGACGTCTGTTTATCGTCTTGTATTCGCGCCTTGACATAAAAAGCCCAAACTCGAAATACTCCTCGTCAAATTCGTCTCTCGGGTCGTATATCTTCATCGGTGTGATTATCTTCGTGTCCGAATATTTAAAGGTCTGCGCAACGATACCCTGGTCGATAGTGTCTCCTCTTGCCAGACGCTCTATCTCCATAACGAGCACGCCCTCCCATGTCCCCGCCTCGACCTCGGAGAGCAGCTCCTGCATTACGGGACGCGCGGCAATAGTCTCACCCGACACTATCTCACGGTGAATGGCAGTTACCTCGATATTCATTTTTTTCGCGAGCTCAAGCAGAGTGTTTACGTGACGCGCCAGCGTCTCGCCCTCGCCTCGTGCTTCCGCTTCCGCGTCTGCACGTGATTTTCTAACGTAGAGGCAGTATGACATAAAAATTCCTTTAAAAATTCTATTGATTTTTTAAGCAAAGTATATGCAAACGTACCTCCGATGTTGTAAAATAAGTCGGAGGTACTTTTTTTCTATGAATTACACTGATTATAAAAACGTCAGAGACGCGGTCTGGCGTATTCTCATTGAAGATAAAATAAACGCTCTCCCCGTAAAGATCGCCCCCATATGCGAGCGTCGCGGTATTACCGTAAAGCTCTGTGATGCGGACGAGGTCGAGGGTACGACGAATATTGTAGACGGCAAGCCCGTTATTTTTATATCGTCTAAAATAAAAAACAAGGGCAGGATGCGTTTTACGATAGCGCACGAGCTCGGTCATATACTCCTCGGTCACGTCAGCGAGGAAAATTACCGAGGCGAAAAGCATAAAGCGTACGACGTCTCAATGGAAAAGGAAGCGGACCTGTTCGCTTCGCGATTGCTCGCTCCCGCATGCGTTTTGTGGTCTTGCAACGCCTCGACAACGAAAGAGATAAAGAAGCTATGCAATATCAGCTACCGTGCGGCATCGAGCCGCGCACGCCGACTGCAAGTTTTGACACGGAGAAAGCGCTTTCTCTGTTCTCCGCGTGAGCGTATCGTATACGAGCAGTTTTTACCTTTTATAAAGGAATACAGAAATAAAGGCTCGACTTAGGCTCAGACCTCGTCCGGAACGTCGGGCATCTGGTCGATCAGAGTCTGCAACGCCTTTATCTGTTCGTCTGTCAGACGCTTTTTCGTATAAGTGCCGTCTCTGCCAATAGTAATAACAACGTTATGATCGGAATGCTCTCCAATTACGGAGGGCATTTCTTTTTTTGTCGTGCTTTGCGCCGACTTCGTCAGATCGACTACCAGCTGACTTTCGTCTACGCCGAAATGATCCGCTATCTTTTTCAACGTCGTTGCTTGCGGAGTCTTTCCGCTTTTCCAGCTCGTTACGTTGCCTTTGGCGAGTCCAAGCTTGCTTACGACTGCCGTAGGGGTAGTGTTATGTTCACTGCATAAAGTGATAAAATTTTGCCAAAACATACCCATTCTCCTTTTAGTTAAGTTCAACAAGTTCACAATGTGACATTTGTTCAAAGCTACAAAGGTTCAAAAAATTCATTAAATCAATTGACAAAGTGAACTAAATGAACTATAATGTAACCACGGACAAGTCTATACGTTCATTTTACAACAAAAAAACGAAAAAGTCAATGAAAAGCGATGAAAGAAATGAACGAAGAGAAAAAAGAGCTTGTCGGTCGTGACATGCGGTGAAAGATCCGCTTTAGCTATCGGAGGGATGAGATGAACATAGGAGAAAATGTCAGAAGGATCCGTATTGAGAGGGGAATGACTCAGGAGAGGCTCGCAGAGCTTGTGAACGTCTCACATCCGACTATTTGCCGTCTTGAAAAAGGGGTAAAGATACCGAGCGTGATGCTCTGCTATTCTATATCGCAGGTGCTGGGATGCAGCATTGCGGATATCGTAGGCGAGTAACGCCGCCCCCGTCTCGAGCATAGCATATAAGACGGTATAAAGGAGGTATGTGATGACGGACAGAGCGTCAGTTACCCGAGCGGGAAACGTCGTGATGGATTATTACAGCGGAAGGACCCATATCGTCGTTTGTGACGATCATTATAGAAATATGACGGCACTTGAGTTGCGCACGAGGCTTGATAAAATAGCGAAAAAGGTACGCGGCCCGTACGTGAGTGCATTAAGAGAAAAGGAAATAAAAGAAAAAGATATCGGAGGAAAGAAAAGTGACGGATGAATACGGCAAAAAGATCAAGAGAGCGCTGATCGATATCGGCAAAAATCAAAAATGGCTCGTAGCAGAGGTAAGAGATAGGACGGGGCTATACTTCGACCACTCGTACCTGTCAAAGATAATGTCGGGAAAATACAGAAATGCGGGTATGGTGAGAGCAATAGACGCGATACTCTGTTTTTCGGAAAATGAAAAAGAAGATGAAAAACGGTGAGGATACGGTTTCGTTGCTTCTTTGCGTCAATAGTGCTCTCGGAGATATAAGGATGACTTTGACAGAGAAGGATACGCTCTGCGCCCGCGAGATCGGTGAACTGCGAGAGATGCTCGCGCGTGAGCAGGAGCGTATCGTTGACGCTATCGTATGTTTTTCAAGATCAAAGTAAAAGGAGGGAGGGTATGAAATACGATTTATCTTTACCCGTGCCCGCTCTGTTGCTTGCGTCTGTGCTGACGCTCTGTTTCGTGCTTGCAGCGCTTGCGGTATTGCTTTTGTTGCTGCCCGACAGACCGAAGAGAAAACGACGCCAAAGACGCCCCCCTCGCGCAGTTCTCGAGACGGAGCTTGCGTCGCTTTACGGCAGGTGCCGTGAACTTGAGAGGGAAAACGAGATATTGATGCGGGAAAATTACAGATTGAGAATATTGAAAGGTAAGGAGGACGCGAGATGACAAATCAGGATGCAAAGATCGCTTTTCTCACTTGCGCGTCGGTCATACACAGAGATTCGTACCGACACATCGAGACGAGATACGAGAAGATATCCGCGATAATATATAGGTACATAGACGGCAAGCTTCACGTTTCGGCTGAGCTGGTAGACAAGAGCGATAACAGCGTGACTATCGCAAAGGTGCGCGATCTTGAGTTTGCGCGGGAAGTGGAGTAAAAATAAAAAGCACCGAAAAAAAGAAAGAGCGCACGGCTCTTTTTCAGTGCTTGTATTGAATATTAACTTAACGACCAAAAGAGAGGGATAGAAATGATATACGGGAAAAGAGAGAGTGGAGTCGGTCAGTCCGTCCCGTCCTCCTTTTCGGAGCTTTTGAGGCAGACGGCACTTCAGACGGATCTTACGGGGATAAAGCGTACTCACCCGGCGGTGTTTGCGCAGGCGCAGGAGCTGTGCGCTATAATAGCAGAGGTCTATTCTATGGCTTCGGAGAGTGAGATAAACGTAAACGGTGAGCGTATGCGCGCGTCTTTTGTAGCGGATGTGTTCCTGCACCTTACCTCCGAGCATATCCTCGCCGTGATAGAGAACTACAACCAAAGACGCTACGCCGTGAAAAACAAGAAGTCATATCTGCGCACGGCACTCTACAATTCCGTTTTTGAGCTTGCAAACGGGATAGTAAACGATATAGCGAGCGGCAGATAGTGAATTTTTTTTGAGAGGAGGGATGTATGCGGTGCCTTTACCGAGAGCAGATATACGAGTGCGGTGACTATCTTGAGGTCAATATCTTTCCCGTCTTCAGAAAAGCGGCGGGAAGAGGCAAGAGGTGCCGAGTGACAAGTGCCGTCCAGGCGAGGCTCAACGAGCATAACGCCGAGATGAAGCTGGTACGGCTCTTACATTCAAACTTTTCGGGAGAGGACTACGAGATACATCTCACTTACAGAGACGAGGAGCTGCCGCAGGACGAGGCGGAGGCTGCGGGAGACGTGCAGAATTTTATCCGCAGGATCAAGAGAAGATACAAAAAGCTCGGTGTGGAGCTAAAATACGTCTACGTTACTGAGGGAGGCGTCGGCGGTACGCGCTACCATCATCATCTTACTCTCACGGGAGGAATAGACCGCACCGAGCTTGAGAGAGCGTGGGGATACGGATACGCTAACTGCCGACAGCTGCAATTTAACGAAAACGGCGTCGAGGGACTCGCACGTTATATTACCAAGCAGTTCCGCGCACACAAACAGGAGCTGGTTTTTCGCAAGAGATGGTGCGGATCTAAAAATCTGGTTCGCCCCGAGCCTATCGAGAGAGACGGAAAAATATCACGGACAAAGGTCAGAGCGCTCGCAACCTACGACTCTGAGAGCAAACGCGCCTTTGCTGAGCTTTACCGAGGTTACTATCCGTCGCAGGTAACGCCCTTTTACAACGACGTAAACGGCGGGTATTATATCCACGTTCGTTTATACAGGTGCGACGCCACGTTTATGAAACGAAAAAAGAAAAAAGAGAGGGAAAAGAGAAGAAGATGATAAGGCTTTATTATTGCCACCCGAAAGGAGACGAGCGGGGGCTTTATATCATTTCGTCAAGCAGTAAAGGTGCTGTGCACAGATTCAGCCGTGCGCGGCATATTCCGCATTACAAAATAGACGCGGAGAGGGTAGATATCGATATCGATCCCGACGAGAGCGAATGTATCGTGTACCCGGGCAGCGTTACGGCTGATATATACGGTATCTCGTATAGCCGACGAGAAGCGCAAAGGAGGGGAGGAGACAGATGAGCGATATTAGTGCGATGAATATGAAAAAGCGCGTCGAACGGCTTGAGGAGGAGAATAGAGCCCTCAGAGCGCGGCTTGAGTCATTGGGAGAAAAATCGACCGAGCCCAAGACAGACGACTCGGAGCGCACTGAGGCGGGGGAGCGTATGAGCTTCCGTTCCAAAAAGGAAGCGTTAAAGACCAAATGCACCTACGGGCTATATCACTTTTGCGACGGTACGCCGAACAAGAGCGAGAAAAAATACAGAAAAAAGCCGCCCTGCCCAAATTACCGCTTTTGTGCGCTTCGTGCGATACGCGTGGATATGGGCAAGGATGAATGAGCGCGGCGGATATGAAGGCGAAAAGCGATAGGGAGAGGGAATATGCACTATGATTCTGCGCGGACGCTGTGTCCGTTCTACGTTGACGAGACTGCGAGAAAGTTGAGCTGTGAGGGAGTGGGATGCAACAAGCTCTCTCTCGTTTTTCTGACTCCCCAAGAAAAGAAAAAGCACAAGAGGGAGCTGTGCGACGGGGATTACGTATCCTGCGAGATATACAAGCTCATATACGGAAAATATCAAAAAAAGTAAAAACGACGCAAAAGAGGACGGGGTGCGAGCGCACTCTGCCCTTTTTCTTTTCTCGCGGCATTGTTTACGATTTCGTAACATCTCGCGCGGTGACAAGAGGCGACTTTTTTATGTTAAAGTGTTCAAAGGAGAGCCGCAGACGAATAGGCGGCGGGGGAGTGGCGGGATAAACAGTGAATAGCGAAGAAGTGAAAGGCGAGAGAGAAGAATCGTCTTTTAGCGTATCTTCTCCATGCCAACTCGGAGAGGCGGGTGCGCGCGCGGGTGTATTTATTGCGCGCGTATGAGTGAAATAAAAAAAGGGGGCCGTGACGTGATGGCAGAGCTCAGATATAAAACGGAAACGAGCTTTTTGCGAGCAAGCAAGAGGTATCTTGCCTCAATAAAATACAAGACTATTGCGCGTGACGAGCATGGAAAGGAAATAGTCAATATGCTCGGTGCGCCTCTTGAGATAGAGCAGTTTGCAGTACCCCCAAATACGCTTGATTGGGCGGCGTATCTCGGGATCAACAAGCAGACGCTGACGCAGTCCTACAAGCAGAGATATCCGCGTGCATATTCCGAGATCAAGGGTGAGATCGAGGCGTACAACGCAAGAGAGCTGATGAAGCGCGAGCGTGTCGAGGGGATCAAGTTCAATCTCATAAACAACTTTGGGTGGAAGGATACCAGACGCCTCGGACTTGAAGAAGATACGGCACGCGCTATGACGATCGCCTCCGAGTCGGAGCTTACGCTTGAGGACAAGCTGGCGAAAATAGAAGAGCTGAAAAAGGACATTGCAGAGCTGTGACGGTAGATAAGGAGCTTTCGCTCTTATCCTGGTATTCGGATCTTGCCAAAACCACCGTCCCCGCATTTTTTTGTCTTTATTCGGATAAAAACAGATATCTTGTGCTCAAGGGTGGAGGCGGCTCCGGAAAGAGTATCTTTGCGGGGCGTAAAATTCTTGAGCGTGCATTGAGTGAGCGCGGTCACCGAATACTTGTCGTGCGCAAGGTCGGAAAAACGCTTAAGCAGTCCTGCTACAAGCAGCTGCTCGGTCAGCTTGGCAAAAACTATCCGCATCTGCGTGTTGGGCGCGACTACGTAGTCAACAAATCCGATATGACTATCAGATTTGGCAATACCGATTCCGAGATAATCTTTTCGGGTATAGACGACCCTGAAAAGCTGAAGTCAATATACGGTATAACGTGTATATGGATAGAGGAGGCAAGCGAGCTTACCGAGTCGGATTTCGACCAGCTTGACATTCGTATGCGTGACCGCACTCCGTATTATAAGCAGATAATTATCACCTTCAATCCGATATCCGTCGTGCATTGGCTCAAAAAACGGTTTTTTGACCGTTCTGATCCTCGTGCGACGATATCGGAGACGACGTATAAGGATAATCCGTTTCTCTCGCACGAGGCGATAGAAACGCTCGTAGCCTTTAAAGAAACGAATCCCTATTACTATACCGTCTATTGTCTTGGTCAGTGGGGCGTTACGGGGGATACGGTATTTGACGGCGGTGCGCTGTCAGAGAGATTGCAAACTCTTGCCCCGCCACAGCGGCGAGGGACGTTTAGCTACCTCCTTGACGACGCTGAGCGTATCCGGCGCTACGAGTGGGAGCAGGACTCTGCAGGCTTTATCAGTATATTCAAAAACAGAGAGGCGGGGCATCCGTACGTTATCGGAGCGGATACGGCGGGAGACGGCTCGGATTCGTGTGCCGCGCAGGTGATAGATAATTCAAGCGGAGAGCAGGTGGCGGTGCTTTGGAAGAGAAAGCTTGACGAAGACGAATTTGCACGTCAGCTCTACTGCCTCGGACGCTACTATAACGACGCTTTGATCGGAGTTGAGACGAATTTTTCGACTTATCCCGCAAGGGAGCTTGAGCGTTTGCGTTATCCAAGACAATACGTCAGGGAAACGGTGGATAATTTCACCCACAAGCTGACTCACTCATATGGCTTTCGTACCGATTCAAAGACAAGGCCGCTTCTCGTTGCGGGGCTCGTGCGGTACGTGCGGGAGCATCCCGAGGACGTAAATCACGACGCGACCATTCACGAGATGCTGACCTTCGTGAGAAATTCAAAATGGAGAGCAGAGGCGGAGGCGGGTGCGCACGACGATCTCGTTATGGCTCTCGGAATTGCACATCAGATAAGAGACGCGCAGAGTTATCTGGTGGAAACTGCCCACTCGGGCGTCGAGTGGACGGCGTCTATGTACGAGGACTACAAGAACGCTTCGCCCAAGGTAAGAGAATATCTGCGCTCGGTCTGGGGAGCACCGCCGCCGAGAAGAAACGGGAGGAATCAATGAACGAAAAAGAAAAAGCGAAGACAAGACTCTCTAAATGGCAAGAGCGCTTCAGATCCGCTTTCAACGCATATGCAACCGAGCTTTCGCGAATGGACGAGAGGGAGGCACTATACAGAGGCAGTAACGTAGTTGAGCCGATATTTGATACTGACAAAAGATCTACCACGCCCCTGGTGCGAAACGTCATCTCGGAAAATATAGAATCATGCATAAACACTAACGTCCCCGCTCCGAGAGTAACTGCCATAAGAGAGGAGGACGTGCATCTTGCCCGTATGATAGAGGATATGCTCTATTGCGAGCTTGACCGACTTCCGATAGAAGAGCTAAACGACCTTGACGAGAGGCTCTGCCCCATACACGGCAGTTCCTTTTTCCTCGTTGAATGGGATACGTCCGAATATTCAATGTCCGAGATAGGTGACGTCGTACTCACGCAGCTCGGAGCGAGAATGGTAATACCGCAAAACGGAGTGACGAGCTCCGTTGAGGATATGGAATATTTCTTCATTCGCGTTCCGCAGACGAAAGGATATATAAAGCGCAGATACGGTATCGACGTATCCGACGAGTCGGAGCAATACCCCGAAATCAGAGGAGAAGAATACGAAACGAGCGATGATATGGTAACACAGATATACGTCTATTACCGAAACGCCCACGGCGGTATCGGCGTTATGAGCTGGGTGTACGATACCATACTTGAGGATAACGACGACTATCAGGCTCACAGACAAAGAATATGCAAAAAGTGCGGTGCGCCCGAGCCTGCTTTCTTTACGGAGTCTTTTATTGATCAGACTCTTGACGGTAATATACCAACCTCGGAGAGTGAAAAGGCAGGGAAAAACGAGTGCCCGTACTGCCATAGCTTTGAGTGGGAGGATTCAAAGTACGACTACGAGGAGATATACGAGCCCGTTGAGCTGCTCGGAGAGCAGCTCGTGCCGGAAACGAGACCCATGCTTGACGAGTTCGGCGCACCGATACTTGACGCCGACGGTATGGCTTGCGTTACGGTAGAGCCTATACGCATACCTTACTACAAGCCCAATATCTTTCCTCTCGTCGTGAGAAAGAACATATCCGTATTCGGTTCTTTTCTCGGTGAGAGCGACGTTGAGAGAATGAAAACGCAACAAAACGTGCTGAACCGCCTCAGCGCAAAAATGCTCAAAAAGAACCTTGGCGGAGGTACCGTGCTTTCCTTGCCGGACGACGCAGAGATAACGTTAGAAGATACTGATGGCGGAGATCTTCGCATCATCAGACCTCGGGACGTAGCGTCCGCACAGCTGATACGCACCTTTACTCTCGAGGGTGATATATCGGGGGATCTGTTGCTTTATAAAGAAGCGTACGAGGAGGCGCGGCAGATAATCGGCGTGACGGATTCGCTCCAAGGGAGGCGTGACGCTACCGCAACGAGTGCAAAGGCAAAGCAATTTTCAGCCGCACAGTCGCAGGGCAGACTCGAGTCAAAGAGAGTAATGAAAAACGCCGCCTGGGCAAAGGTCTACGAGCTTATATTCAAATTCAAGCTATCCTACGCCCACGACAAGCGTCCGATAGTGTCGCGAAAGAACGTCGGTGAAACGATATATACCGAGTTTGACCGTATGAAGTTTCTATATCGTGACGAGGCGGGTGAGTACCGTTGGAACGATAGATTTCTTTTTTCTTGCGACGACGACGCGCCTCTTATGCGAGATCGTGCGATGATGTGGACGGAGGCGGCAACCAACCTTGCACGCGGGGCGTACGGAGATCCTACGTCTGTTGACGCGCTTCTCATATATTGGAATATCCTGCATTCCTTCCATTATCCTGGTGCAAATTTAGTTAAGGAGGAATTGTTGCGAAAAAAGGAAGCAGATGAAAAAAACGCAGCTGCTATGCCGATAAATGGCGCTATAGGTGGCGTTATTCCCAAACTTGAAAAGTAAACAAAGAGCCTTCTGCCGTACCGCGATCGGAGCGCACGATACGGCGGAGATATTCGAGAAGAAAAAAAGGGAAAGGAGGGGATAGTATGGCAAAGAATTACGAGATCAAAAATACGGGTGCGCAGATATCTAAGGCACCTAAAAACGTTACTGCGCCGTCACTTGTAAAGGGAGTGCGCGGAAACGATCTGAGACAGGGACATAAGTAAAAAACAGAGGTGGAACTTACCTCTTACTGCGCTCCGTTACCTCAGCTGAAAAGAGTAAAAATCGAAAGGAAAAGGAAAAATGATAACCATAACGAAGTTGGACGGAAGCACGACGCAGATAGATTCAGAGTCGTCGGATAGCGCAAACATTCAGGGTGTCGCTGACCCCGATCCGTCCGAGAACGGCGCAAACGAGCAGAGCGTCGCCGACTCTGTAAATGGAGTGGTTACAGAAAACGGATCCGAGCCGTCGTCGGATACAGGTTCAGAGAATGGGGACTGCCCCGACTTTGAACAGGTAGACGGTGAGAGACGCGGCGTTCAGGATGCGCGTACGAATTCAAAATACGCCGCCGCAAGACGCGCGGCGAAAAAGAAGGCGGACGCAGCCGTTGAAAACGCAAAAAAAGAAGCGGAGGCAGCGGCAAAAGAAAGAATAGAGGGCTTTATCAGACAGATGAATCTAAAAGCCCCCGACGGTCGTAGGATAAGCACCGAGGAAGAATATAACGAGTTTCTCTCCCAGAGAAAGGGTGAGAGACTCAAGGAGGATATATCGGAGAAAACCGGAATGTCGGTCGAGAATATCGACTCGCTCATTTCTTCTCACCCCGACGTTGAAGCGGCACGCGAGGCAACGGCTGCCGCACGGGCTGCATCCGAGGCAATAGCGTCGGAGAGAGCGCAGAAGGCGGTAGCGGATGAGGTAGAGAAGATACGTGCGGAGTTTCCCGAGATAAACGATATAGAAGATATCGTCAGACTGCCGAGATACAAAGAGATAAAAGAAAAGGTAGAGGTGGGTTATTCGCTGTCGGATGCCGTAAAGCTCGTTTACGAGGATACGTATATCGGACGCAGAACGGCAGCGGCAGTACAAAGGCAAAAAAACGCGACGTATTCGGCATCCCACCTCTCTGCCACGAGAGCCCACGGCGTCGGTGGCGTAGAAGTTACCGAGGCACAGATACGGTCGTATATGGCAGGGATCCCTGGCGCTTCAAGGGCGGACGCTATCGCGGCGTACCAAAAATACAAGCCGAAGAGAAAATAAAGAAAGGATAAGAAAATGGCAAACATTATATTAAGCGAGGGCTCCGGCTCTCTCAATCAGCTGATAGGAAATATTCAGGTGCCCCTGGCATCTTACGTTGATTCTACCGCAATATCATCCGAGAGAGCGGCGGTAGGACTCAAGATCTTTACAAAGAGAAAGTCAACGAATTTCGGAGAGGGATACGGCGGTGCTACGGGTATTGACGACTTTGCTCCCGTCGGTGAGAACGGAGACTATCCCCTTACCGGCTTTACCGATAAGAAGCTCAAGACTCTGCTCAACGAGACCTGGAAGCAGTCGATAAAGATATCACGCGAGATGCTCGACGACGCTCACGGCAACTTTGAGCGCATCATAAAGCAGGGCGGTTCGCTTCCTCGTGCGTATTACAGAACTATCGACAGATTTCTTGCAAATCTGCTCGGTACGGCTCTTAGCGGTAACAAGAGCTTTACGTCGGGTACGGCTACCTTCGATGCTACCTCTTACGACGAGGAGTGTGTATTCTCCACCGCTCACACAAATTTGGGAGAGGGCGCAGAGGTACAGTCTAACGCCTTCAAGGACGCTTTCTCAGCTGACGTTCTCGGTGAGCTTACCACGAGAATGCAGAACTTTACCGACGACAAGGGGCAGACGCTCGGTCTTAATCCCGATACCATAATCATCCCCAACGTCCAGAGCATCAAGCAGGCAGTATTTGCGGCGGTAGGCTCGGACAAGCTCCCCGGAACTTCCTTTAACGATATGAACTACCTCTCGGGCAATTTCCACGTTCTCGTGTGGCCTGAGCTTAACAAGTTCATAACCGGAGATAGCGTTCCGTTCGTGCTTCAGGACAGCTCCTTTAACGCGGATGCGGACTGTGCTATATTCCAGGAGAGAGAGGAGCTTGAGATAACGGACAAGTGGGAGGACAACGACGCGTACTGGCTCAAGGGCCGCGGACGCTATACGGGCGGATTTGCGGACTGGAGAGGTATGATCGCGGGCGGTCTTTCCTTTGGTACTCAGCTCTGATGGGTAGGGCAACGGGGGCGGATATATTCTGCCCCCATTTTCAGAGGAGGGCGTAAATGCTCGTAACGGTAAAAAATGAAATAGACGGAGTCTCCCGCCTTTATCGCGGACACGGAATACCCGAGGATACGCTTGCCGCGTGGCTGGGGGACGTTGACGGTTACGTCAGGCGGGAGATACTTCTTATAAACGACGACTTTGAGGATTACAGCTACACCCTGGCACCCGACACGGAGCTGCTTGTCAGTGAGGCGCCGTACAGACGGATGTATTTCCTCTATCTGTCCGCTATGATAGATTTTGTAAACAAACAGTACGATACCTATGCCAATGAGCTTGCGGAATATAACGGCGTACTCTCTGCATACCGTCACTTCGTAGTAACGAGATACGATCCCGCGCACACGGGCAGTAAAGTAAACGGTTGCTACCTCTCTGCCTATTCTCTTGCGAGAAAATACGGCTACGTAGGTACCGAGCAGGAGTGGGTAGAGGCGGTGGAAAACGCACGTAGATCTTCGGGCGAAAGTGCCGGGCACTCGCTTGAATATTCGGAGCTTTCACGCAAGTATGCAAACGAAAGTGCCACAAGTGCTACCGAAGCTTTCAGATCGTACAAAAACGCAGAAAATATTTCAATGGGTGTAAATAAAGCACTAAATGAATGCGTCTTGGCAAAAAAAGCCGCGGAGGAGCGTGCGGGCGAGGTCGCTGACACGCTTGAGCTTATCAGAGAAAAGCTCGCATCGGGTGAGTTTAACGGTTATACGCCAAAGAAGGGTGTCGACTATTTTACTGACGAGGACAAGGCAGAGATAGTTTCGCTTGCCCTCGACGCCTTGCCCCGCGCAGAAGACGCGTCGTTTCCCGTGGAGGTGTAATGCGCTTGGAAAGATACGGTATAGAACGTGATACGCTTGACAGGCTTGCCACCGTTTTGCAGACGCTTGGCGGAATATCCGAAGCACTCACTCCCGCCGAGATGATACGGCAGATAGAAAATAAAATATCCCTTGACAGAGCCTACTACGAAAGCGACGAGGGAGCGGAATTTATAAATCCCTATATCACTTATATCGGATATAGGCACTTTAATAACGTCGCGCACCTCGTTTCGATAAAATGCAAAAACGTAAAGACTCTGGGCGTGCAGGCGTTGCGATATTGCAGTAATTTAGCATCGGTCGAGCTGCCGTCGTTGACCTTGGCGCAGGACGGGTGCTTTTATGGGCCAAACAACGTCGTGAGTTTTGACCTACAAGAGCTCGTGACGACGGAAAAAAACGCATTCAGAGACTGCGTAAATGCCACGTCCTTTAATTTGCCAAAGCTGAAAACTGTAGAGACCACCTGCTTTTGCGGATGTACGGCGCTCGGGTCTATCAGCTTACCGTCCGCTACCTATATCGGAGGCGGGGCGTTCAGAGACTGCAACGCGCTTGAGTACGTGGTTTTGAGCGGTCGGGAGGTGTGTACACTCGGCAGTCATCCCTTCAGCTCTTCAACGATAGGAGCGTCATTCAGGGCGTTCTACGTACCGGATGAGCTCGTATCGGTCTATCGCGCCACTACTAACTGGACGGTATATGCCGATTATATCCTACCATTGTCCGAATTGGAGGCAGAAGAATGATAATACAACAAAAATTCAACGACCGGCTCGTGCGTACATATAGTGATAAGGGAAATAAGATAGAGCAGCAAGAGACGCGTGTCGTCTACGACGAGGCGATAGATCTCTCTCCCTGCCGTTTTACCTACAAGGAGACCGATATACCTTTAGAAACCGAGGAGGCTGAGAATGACGGTACTTGACGTTGAGAAATGTCCGCTATTCAGAGAGAGCGGGAGTACGGTGTTGATAACGCCGTTTGGCAAAAATATAAAGGACTATCCGAAAAAGGGGTCGTATGGCGATCACTATGGCGTAGATATAGTGAGAAACGTTGGTTATAACACTACCGCCGACGTAACCGCAATAGATGACGGGGTGATAGTTGAGCTTCGGCGCGACGTGCAGGGGACGGACCACGTCAAAAATACGGCGGGAAACTATATAAAGCTCTCGCACGGAAACGGATACTTTTCAAGATACCTGCATCTCAAATACGCCTCTGTCCCCGAGTCGCTTGCCGTCGGCGTCACCGTCAGACGAGGCGAGGTCATCGGTCGTATGGGAAATACGGGTGACTCTTACGGTGCTCATCTTCATTTTGAGATCGAGAAGGATGGAGAAAAGGTCGACCCCGTTCCGTATATTACGGGAGAAAAGAAATTTACCGACGAGGAGAACGATATGTACAGAGTTATTATAGACGCGGAATACGACGAAATGAAAAAGGCTGACGCGATGTGCGATATGCTTGCCGCTTTCGGTATCAGAGCGCTCGCTGTGAGCAACGGAAAAGAAGCTGAGGGAAAGAGCGTATCCACCGTCACGCACAAGGTAGTAAAGGGAGATACCCTTGGAAAGATAGCAAAGAAATACGGTGTGTCGGTTGACGAGATAGTAGAGGATAACAAGCAGAAATATCCGAAGATCACCCCCTCGTACATCGTCGTAGGCTGGGAGCTTGTCATCGGAGAGAAAAAGTAAAACTATGAAAAGTATAAAAGAAACGGAAAGCGCCGTCGAAAACGTAACGAAAAAGAAACGCACGACTCACAGGGTAGCGCACGGAGAGGGGATAGCGCACGTTTGCGCAAGGTATGCTCTATCCGAGCGTGATATACTGCTTGCCAACTCCCGAAAATACCCCGCCATTTCAAAGAGCTACGTAGCAGAGGGGTGGGTGCTCGATATACCTGCGAGGAGGTGTTGAGCATGCAATATATATGGGCAGTGGTGCTTGCGGGCGCGAGCGCGTTCGTTTTATTGTCAAACGCCGCCGAGAAGGCAGTAAAGGCGTACAAAGCCGCAAAAGCACCGCACGGTGAGCAAAACAAACGCCTTGAAGAGCTTGAGCGCTGGAGAGACGAGGTCGATTGCAAGCTGACGCGTGACAACGACAGACTTTTTGCTATCGACGAGTCGAACAGAGTAACGCAACGTGCTATCCTCGCCTTGCTCGATCACGGCATAGACGGTAATAATACCGATCAGATGAAGCACGCAAAGGAAGAATTGCAAAATCATCTGATCAACAGATAGGAGAGGGATATGGATATAAACAACTACGTCGTGCCGATAGTACTCGTAATATGCCTGTGCGTCGGCTTTATCCTGAAGCACCTTGTCAGAGGCGAGAGTATAAACAAGCTCATTCCGCTGATAGTCGCCTTGATAGGTATTCTCGTAGCCGTATGGGAGGCAGGCTGGGAATTGTCTCCCGATACGATCGCTACGGGACTCGTCAGCGGTCTTGCCTCGACCGGCTCCTACGAGGGCTACAAGGGAATAAAAAAGCTCGTCACCGAGCTTTTTTCGGATAAGAATGAATAGAGAGAGGGGGAGTGTCAGCTCCCCTTTTTGTGAAAGGTGAAACTTATGGAATTATTAAAGACCAAGCTCCCGCAAAAGAAGAAGGACGGAAGAGAGGACGTAAACGAGCTGATCTCCGCACTCAAGGCGCAAAGAGATGATCTGAACGCCATTTTGGAGCTTATGGACAGGCGTATTTCGACGCTTGAGCGCGGAGGGAGGTAAATATGCTTCAAAAACCAAAGTACAGAGATGATACGCGTACTGTCGTGCAGAACGTGTTCGGAGGCTTTAACCGTCACGTCTCGGCATCCGACGGAGATATCGCTTTGCTTTGCAATACTACGAGCAACGCCTATCCAACGCTTTCTTCAAGAGACGCAAGATACAAGCATCTCTGGGGATGCGAGATAATGGAGCATTTCAATTCTCTTTTTGAGGGGAGCATGAGTGCGATAGAACAGAGCGGCCAAAGCGTCAGCGACGGATACCGTGAGTTCTGGACTCCGATCTTCGTCGGAGCGTACGACGTTTCGGATACCGTGATATATCTCGTTCTTGCCTCAAACTTTGCAACTGCGAAAAAGGATATGATGCCAATGCTGTACGCGGCGTCCTCCGCCTCGTGCATATCAGAGGGGGTAGCCGTGCCGTTCAGTGCCGCCTACGAGCAAGACGGCGAGAGACGCGCAAAGCAATTCAAGGCGGTAGCCTATAACGGTAGGCTCGTCGTTTTTACATCATATCAGAGAGAACAGACCTGCTTTTACCTTGAAGATAAAAGCATAAAGAGCAAGACTCTTGAGCTCGTCCTGCCAAAAGAAAAGACGAAGATGCTCGTCAGACACGAGCAGTCGGGGCAGTCTACGTTTATTTGCCTTCTATGTGAGGGAGAGGATGCCGAGAACGTCTTTCTCTTGCGTGAGTCAGACACCTATCGCTTTACCTCGGACGGCTCGGAGATATGGGTAAAGGTGCTGGAAAAAGAAGAGCTATATCACAGTGATGACGGCAGGGCCGCTATGCTTCTTCTGACGACCTATTATAACGGGGCGCTGGTGCAAAATTGCGACGAGGAGGAAGCGTTGCGCACGTACGAGAGCGTATCTGCAAACGGCAAAAACGTACTCGTTGAGCGCGTTTTTCCAACCGTTGAGGGCGTTTGTGCAAACAACGACAGAATATTTGCGGTCAGCGGAAATGAAATATACTGTTGTGCCTCTCTTGACGAGTATAACTGGTTTGATTACGACTATACCAGCGTCTCTCGCTCCTTTTATGCAAAGATACCGAGCGTAAAGCGTTTCGTGTCGGTCGTCAGCTATCTTGGAAGCGTCTATCTTTTTACTGCCGAAGAAATATACAAGCTCTGGGGAAGCACGCCCGACGCCTTTTCCTTGTCCTCCGTCGGAGGTATAGGAGTCGGGGCGGAAGCGGCAAACTCGTTCGGCATTGCGGATTCCCGCCTTTTCTACGTTTCTGCTCGCGGTCCCGCGTTCTTTGATACCGACTCAACTACGCTTGTGTCGGACGTTTTCGGAGCGTGGCGTGATCCTCTGCCTACGATAGGGTGTGCAGACGGTATCAAATATTATTTCAGCGACGGAATGGACCTGTACGTCTACGATACCAGATACGGCGTTTGGCACGTCGAGAGTATGCCGCGGGAACACGGAAAGATAAAAAATATGCTATGCATCGGTGGAAATATGATATTCGTTTATTCGGACGGATATGCCGAGAGTATCGAGAAGAGTGACAGTACCGAGAGGGCGGAGCGAGTCGTTTCTTCGGTTGAGTTTGCGGATATTTGCGAGGGACTCGAGAGGAGTCTTGTGCCCGTCGAGTTTACTATGCGGCTGCTGCTCGCCGGCGGAGCGTCCTTTCACTTATACATAGTCTACGGCAGCTACGACTCGGAGACTCAGACGGGAGAGAGCGAGAGTGAGCTTATCTACGAAACCTCGCGAGAGGGAAAGCACGTTCACGTCGTGCGATTTTCTCCGAGAAGACGCTGTGAGAGCTATCGTTTAAGAATCAACGCCGAGGGCGGTTGGCGCTTATATTCGCTTACGAGAAGATACCAAATATCAACGAATGAAAATTGGGGAGGATAAAAATGGCAACGGATTACAAAAAGCTGATAACCGAGCTTGAAGATAAATACGAAAACGAATACGGTAAATTCAACTACGACGCCGAAAAGGACGAGCTTTATAAGCTCCAGCGCAAGCAGCTTGAGCGCGCGGGAAAGTCGGGAGTGAGCGATACTCTCGCACGCTACGCCGCAAATACGGGAATGGGAGGCTCCTCCGAGGCTATGGGGGCAGCTCAGCAGACGGCTTCTCAGTATAATTCTATGATATCCGACGCGCTCGCCGCCGCAGAGCAGAAGCAGTACGAGAGATGGAGCGCGGAGAAAAGCTCACTTGCCGACAAGATAGCAAATACCAAAAACGAGGCGCTCACGGATGCACAAAACCGCCTTGCTCTGGGAGATACTTCGGGATACAAGGCGCTCGGATACGATACGAGCGAATACGAAAGGCAGCTTGAGTCGAATTCCACCTCTACGGAGAAGCTCGGAGAAGCTCTCGGAGCTAACGGTATGACAAAAGCACAGTACGAGAGCGAGCTCTCGCATCTCAACGAAATGCTCCGTACTTACAGCGTGACTGATCTTGGCAGTCTTACCTATCAGAAATACGTTACCCGCATAAACGACGCGATAGCCAAGCTCAACCGCGAGTACTACGGCGGTATGTCGATGCAGGGCTACACGGTAGAGCAGCTGATAGACAGAATGGCAGAGGTTACGGGTATGGGAGAGGAATATCCTCTCAACTATACGCAGTACAAGGCGCTTGCCGATTATTTCAGCGAGGAAGGCGGCGAGGCGTATCTGCGCGCAAACGGAATAACCTATACGCCCACGGGGTCTTATATCCCAACTTTTCACGATTTGGAACGGTAATAAAGGAGCGGTAATATGTCAATAGCAGATATCAAAGCGTTGAGCGACGAAAAGCGCACGAAAGATACCCTTGCAAAAACGAACCGAGAAAGTGCCGCGACGTTGACTCCCAACGCATCGGCACTTTATCGGGCAAAGGAAAATAAGCTTGAAAGGCTCGGCAAAACGAAAGCAGGAACACCCGTTATCAGCGGGCTTGATTCTTATTATAAGCAGTACAGCGACGCCGTAAAGACGGAGAAGGATGCGGATTCTCTCTACTCACGCCTTTCGGGACTTTCCGCAAGTAACGAATATCTGAAAAAGGACGTTGAAGGGATGCGCTCAAAATACGGAGACGAGTGGGCGGACGCCCAGCTCTCCAATCTTTCGAGCATAAAAAGATCTATAAAGGACGCCGAGTTTTCACGTCTTGTAGGTGAGTACGAGAAGGCGGTAGAATACAACGCCTCACTTTACGACGGAGACGTATATAACGAAAATAACGCATACTCCCTCGAAAAGCTGAAGGCAGATGCGGAGGCGTTTGGCAGAAATGCGCACGAGTGGTACGACTACGTAGAGTCACGCCGCACGGAGAAGGGGGACGAGTGGGCGGATAGTGCGAGAGCCTTTATTGACCGGGCGGGCAAGTTTTACGGCAGCGCGTGGAAGAATTACGCCTCACTGATGGACGGCGCTCAGACTCTGACTGCGGGCGGGGCGTACGAGAGTGACGCCGAGAGATACGCCGCACAAAACAAAGCGTATCGTGACGCTCTCTACTCGTCAAAATATAAGGACCACACCTACGACGAGCTGATGTCGGCAAAGAGCGACCTTTTTAGAAACGAGAAGAAAAACGACACGAGCACTCCGCTCCCCTACGAGATATACAACACGACCGCAAAGGGCGATTCGGTTTCCTCTCTTTTGAAAACGAACGCAAAACCGAAGCTTGATCTTTCTGCCCGCGTCGGCATATCGGACGAGGAAGCAAAGCGGGAGCTTGACTGGATAAACGAGCATAAAAGCGATATCACGTATCTGCTCGGAGCGGACGACGAGACGATCGACCGAGTCAGACGCGGTATGGAAGCAGAAAACGAAACGCTCAAAAACGAGCGCAACCGACTCGCCTCAGAAATACGCGGCATAAAGGATCCGACCGAGTCGGAGCGCGAGAAGATAAAAGAGTATGAAAAGCGGATAAAGGAGATAGACGACAGGGTAGAATACGGTATTCTCGGCTATACCGACGACGGTATCGCCGTTACCTTTGACAATATCAAGGCAATAAACAGGGCAGACACGACACTCGCGGACATTGAACGCTCCGAGGAGCAAAAAAGAGCCTTTGAAAAGGCTCAGATGCGCAATAACGAGCTTGAAATGATAAACGAAATTGCGAGAGTCACCTCCGAGCCTACTTTTATCGTAAAAAACAACGAAAAGAAAAAGAAGCTCGACGAAACCGAGCTTGACGTGGGAGAAGACGAAGTGCAGTTTTATTCTTCCTTTGCGTCAGCCGAGAGTGCGTTTGACTTGCTTACTCCCGAGCAAAAGGATCTGTGTGAATATATTTCAAAAACATACGGTATACACATCGTAAACGGCGGACGATTTGACGTAGCGGAGCTGGAGCGTGCGCGCCGACGTCTCTTTGAAGAGAAAAACGCGGCGGTCAGCCGCTTTGAAGCGTACGGATACGACTTTGGTGAGCTTGATTATTATCTCGATCTCAAGGAGGATATCAAGGAAAGTGCCAAAAGAGCCGAGGAGGATGCCGCGTGGGCAAAGGAGCACCCCGTACTGTCTACGATATCCACGCTATATAGAGCCCCTCTGACCGTTTTTGACTATGCGGATAATCTCATAGATTCCTCAAAGGGAATCGGCCGCGAAAACTCCATATACGGTGTATCGAATGTATACGACGATAATTTCATTAACAGAAACAATACCTATCTCGGAGCGGTGAGCGAGTCGATATACGATAGCGTAAAGGACACGACGGACAGTACCACTCTTGCCTGGCTTGCGAGCACGGCATATTCGGGAGTTACCTCCGCTACGCAATCGGCTATGACCACCGCCGTATGTGTCACTTTGTTCGGGCCTGCTCTCGGCTCAAAGGTAGCACTCGGCGTTATGGGCGCGGAGGCGGCATCTTCGAGCTACAACAACGCGGTGAAAAACGGTTCTTCAAACCTCGAGGCTCTGCTCACGAGTATGGCGGCAGGCACGGCTGAGGTCCTCTTTGAAAAGCTCCCGATGGACAACCTTATAAAGCTCGGACGAGGAATGAACGCAAGCGAAATGTCTGGACTGCTCAAAAAGGCACTGTATGCGTCAAGCGGTGCGTTCAAGCAGGCTCTGACGGAGGCTGGCGAGGAGTTCGGTACGGAAATAGTAAATCTGCTTGCAGACGAGCTGATAAACGGTGACCACAGCTCTTACGCAAACAACGTTAAAAAGCTTATGACTGACGGCTACACCTACGACGAAGCACGGCAAAAGGCAAGCGAGGAGGTCGTGCTCGGAGTGCTGTCCTCCGCTATAGGCGGATTTATAGGAGGTGCTTCGTCGGGTAGCGTCGGAAGCATCGTCGGTTTATCACAACTTCTATCCGATAATAGCTCGGAGAGAGATATGCTCGACACTCTTACCTCGCGTGAGTTTGCCGAGGCGGAGAGCGAGAGCTTTGAATTGCTGCGCGAGCTTGCCGCATCGGACAAAAAAGTCGCGGGCGTTACTCTCGCAGGATACGTTGATGAATATTCGGCTCTTCGCGATGAGGTGACAGACACAGGGCTGAAAGATGCAATAAGCGAAAAAATATCCGCGCTTTCGGAATTTGCACTTGAAAACGGAATCCCGCTTGCTACCCAAACAAAAAATATTAAAACGACGGCAGATATCTCGCCAAACGTACCGATAGACGCATTTTTAGACGGTGCTACTCTTCATACCAAGCAAAAGGGCGGCAAAAAAACAACTGCACTCCGCCGAGCGTATTCGCTGGTGAGTGCAGTTCCGGAGTCAGTAGACGGAATATTGTCTCTGTTTGAAAGAACGGGTGCTAACGTAAAGAATATAATAGAGGATCAGACTTCTTGGTATTTGCAGAGCTATACAAAACACATTTCTCAGACGGAATTTGCCAACATCGACTCAACTCTCGGTTATCATTACGCGCAAGAAAAGGCACGCGGAATAGTGACGGATGAGTATGTGCGGACGCAGGTAGCCGCGCAGTATCTTGCCTCTGTTATCGCAAAAGGAGGCTTTAGCAAGAGTGCATTTGACATCAGCGCATCAGATCCGATGACCGTACAGCGCCTTGTCAATATCGCAAGCGGTGCATACCACAAGAGCGCGGCAAAGTCACTTGTCCGCCGTGCGAACAGACTATCCGAAATAGAAACGGTAGCCGGTAAAATAACTGAAATGATGACTGAGGCAGAAAGATATGAGGCACTAAAAAACAGAAAACTACAGGTGGCTCAAGTCAATCAAGAAAACGCAATCAAGATAGCAGAGACTTCTCCTGAGCTGATTGATAAAACGTTGAAGAAATCAAACGCTCTGCGGTTGATAAAACGTCTCGGAGAGGAGTTCGGTGTATTTAAACAATATCAAAATTCAGATATTGACATAAAATTTGAATTTGGTAAAAATAATTTAGCAGAGAGTTTAACAAAGCAAAAAGGTAACTATGACCTGTATGCGCACATGCTATCTTGTTTTGATGAGGTAGTAGAGAACGCTATCGGAATTGAGGTGCATAACAGAAACCAAGACGGATATATACCTGATCCGACACTAAACAAGGTTTATGTTTTGTGTAGTGCATTTGAAAATGAAGACGGTATTATTCCGTGCAAGCTGTCTGTTAAAGAATTTAATGACAAAACAAACCGACTGTATGTCGCGGTAGCGCTGGAAAGCATAAAAAAAGACAGGGTCGTTAGTATGGGTGTCCCGAATACTCGGTCTCACGTCCGTACCTCGCCTGTCACTATCAGTATACGCGATTTGTTTGCAAATGTCAATAGCAGGGATGTTGATTTTCTTAAATACATCCCGGATAAGTTTTTGAGTGAGGAGCAGATAGCTGCAAAAAGTGAGCAAAAAAACAACAGCAACACCTCCTACAACACAAAAACCTCAAAATCGCATACGTCTGCGAATTTGAATGGCCGCATTACGATAGACGGGGAAGTGTCAAAAACGAAGAATAATTTTAAAGGATCTCTGCCAGACGAGAGAATATTTATCGATGAAAACTTAAAAAAATCGTTTAGAGGCGTTGCCGAAGATGGAAGAAAGATATATGAATCCAATTTTCCCTTTATGTTAAAAGCTTATACGGATAAGCAAAAAGAAAATTGGGTGGGCAGTAAACGGATAGTACTCTATGAAAACGAAAAACAGTTCAGAGAGTTTATCAATGAGTCATTGAATAACAAACAGTACAATAAAAAAATGTATTTTGGCGCCGTTAGCTCCGAGCTTGCAGAATTAATACGAAATAAAACGGGAATTGAAGCAGAAGGATACAACGTATCGTTGTCTTCAAATGAGATACGTAAAATAATAAAAGATCACGGTGATGAAAACAAAGAATTGCCGAGAGGGCAGAGAGCTGTTACGGCAGATGATTTTTTGAATATTCCTAAAGTAATACAATCACCTGATGAAATAAGGAAAGGACAAAAAGATTACGATGGAAAACCTGTAATCTTGTTTGATAAAGTTTTCAAAGGTCAATTTACTGTTGTTGCAGTAGTATCGGATAAACATTTAGATATCAGAGTGCAAACTTCCTATATAGGCATAAAAAAAGGAAACCTTGCCACGCCGGTAGATGCAAGCTCCCCTGCCTTTACGTCCGAAACGAGTCGTGGTACAGTTTCCGATATAATAATACCACATTTACAGGGAAAAGTCAATATCAATGTAAAAGAGAAGTCAAACGGTGATTATGTATATAGATTTAATGCAGAGAAAAAGTCCTCCACCCGACGGACTTTACATGCCGGCGTAAGCACCGTTAAAGGTGCCAATGGAGAACTGTTTCTTGACAACAATATATCACAAGATACTTTTGTTGTCAATAGTAATGATATGCAAAATAAAGAAAAATATACAGAAAAAATCAGCGGTCAAAGTGTAATCTCCGAAAACGGACATGGAACACCCTATCAAACCGCTGACGGTAGTAGTGTAACACATCCCGGCGAAAAAGTCAACACAAAAACCTCAAAATCGCATACGTCTGCGAATTTGAATGGCCGCATTACGATAGACGGGGAAGTGTCAAAGCTGACGGACGTTCAACTCGACTCTATCGACGGTATCGGTGTACTTGCAAGGGCGCTCGGTCTGAACGTGCATATCTACAACAGCTCCGTAATTGACGGCGAGAGATACATAGTAAATTCGGATGGGGAGGTCATCAAAAGTCCAAATGGCTGGTATGACACAAATGACGGCAGCATACACATCGACGTCAACGCAGGCGGCAGGGGTACGATGCTCTTTACGATGTCTCACGAGCTTACTCATTTTATACGCGATTGGTCAAGACAAAAGTATGAAAAGCTCGAGCGCTACGTTCGTGCTTTCCACGAGGAAGACGGCAGAAGTATAGATGAGCTGAAAAACGAGCAGATAGAGCTCGCCCGACAAAACGGTATTGCTATCACCGACGACGTTGCAATGGAAGAGGTAGTAGCAACTACACTCGAGGGTATGCTCTCTGACGGCTCTATTATCGAGCACGTTGCCAACATCCGCAAGATAGATACTACCCTCGGTGATAAGATCAAGAGCAAGATCTCCGAGTTGATACGTAAGATAAAGGACGCCTATGCACGTATTCCCGCACGGACAAGTAACAGCACGTTTCTCTCCGAGACTGAGGAAGCTCTTGCGGAACTTCAGGCACTCTTTGAGGATGCACTTCTCAACGCGAGTGACAACTATACCCGCGCGGAAAATAAAAAAGCCTCGGGAGAGGGCAAAAGATACAGCATCAAATATCCGAAATATTCCAAAGCAGAAATCGAGTCCAATATAAAACAACTTTCGAAAATGTCATCTGTTTATGATGTTTCTGCAGAAAAGCTGAAGAAAACAGGCGTGTCGCCGAAAGAGCAATTCAGACAATATTTCAAGTCATTAAATGAAAATATCTACACAGAAGAGTTTGGAGATGTTTCGCTGCGGAATTCAAGCGTAAAATCGGAAATCAGACACGGTATTACTGCCGAAAAAACAGCTTCCATTGAGGCTATCCCGGCAGTTTTGGAAAAAGGAAAAGTGGTTTTCTCAAAGTCCAAAGAAACCGACACCGAAAGAATTGTCGTCGCTGCTCCGATAAAGATCGGTGACACTACTTATTTTATGGGTGTGATGCTCCAAAGAAACTCACAGAATCAGCGCTTGTATTTGCATAACGTTGTGATAGAAAAAGAGACTTCGTTTCCTTCGCAAACTGACAGTCTTACGAACTGGGCTCTTGAAGAAAATGAAAGTCTCTATATGACAAGTATACTACAAAACGTATTACGTGTCAAGAATCAGTATATGCAAAACAGCGGAAATTATACCCGCGCGGAAAATAAAAAAGCCTCCGGAGATGGAGGAGTAATATATGATGTCGGATATACTACTGACAACAAACCCGTAGCATTGAACATAAAAAAGGTGGATATGCGTTCACCGTCCAATAGCAATAATGCCAAGAACAGCAGCAACATATCCACCAACAACAATGTATCACAAGATACTTCTGTTGTCAATAGTAATTATATGAAAAACGGCGGCAACTATACCCGCGCGAAAAACATAAAAGCCTCCGGAGAGGAGACGGATAAGAAAAAGTACGATCTTGACGAGAGCTTAGGTATACAGTTGTATGATTGGCTTTATGGGCAAGGTAAAAAGTATGGAAGTTACAACGGAGAGTTTTTTAAGTTAGGAACAACACCTACAATATTCACAAAGCATGGTGCTCCTTCTGTTGAATTGATAATGTATGATGACGTTATCACTAAAGTTACAGGTGGAAAACATAACATTTCTTTGGATGAAATTGCAAAGCTGCCATCCCAATTAAACGATCCTATTTTGCTGTTTTCAGGAAGTGTGCCGAATAGTTTTGTTGCACTTACAGAGCTTGTGGATAAGCTGGGGAATGATGTTATTGTAGCTGTTCATATCAATAAACATTATTCAAGAAATGTTGTAAACAAGATTGCAAGTTTATACAGTAAGTCCGATAACAATGGGAACAACCGTATAATTGACTATATAAAGCGGCAGATCAACGAGCAAAACTTGATAGATGCAAGCAATAATAAAGCATCCAATTGGTTTACGACCAGAGGGCTCCAATTGCCCAAGGTGGTTCAAACCATATTGGATGCTAACAAAAGGATATCACAAAAAGATCCTGTTGTCAATATTGATGATATGCAATACGGTGATGACTATACACAGAAAGAAAAACAAAAAGCCTCGGGAGAGGACAAAAGATACAGCATCAAATATCCGAAATATTCCAAAGCAGATATCGAGTCCAATATAAAAGAATTGGCAAAGATGGCAAGCGTTTATAACGTTTCGGCGGAAAAACTAAAGAAAACGGGCAAACGCCCACGTGAAATGTACGAAGAGTTCTTTGCATTGAATAATAACAATATCTATGTGGAAGAGTTCGGAGATATTGAACTGTCAAAAGCGAGTGTCAGAGAAGAAATCAGACACGGCGTTCCCCCCGAAAAAATAGCGTCCATTGAGGCGATCCCGGCGGTACTCAAAAACGGAAAGGTAGTTTTTTTCAAAAACAAAGAAACAGACACCGAAAGAATTGTCGTTTGTGCTCCTGTTACGATCGGAAATACTCCATATTTTATGGGAGTTATGCTCCAAAGAAACTCACAAAACAAACGGTTATATTTGCACAATGTTGTGATAGAAAAAGAGACCTCGCTTTCTTCGCAAACTGACCTGGTTACGACAGGGGCTCTTGAAGAAAACGAAAGTCTCTCTATGACAAGTATACTACAAAACGCATTACTTGTCAAGAATCAGTATAATGTTGTGATAGAAAAAGAGGCATCGAGTTCTTCACAAGCTGACAGTCTTACGAACTGGGCCCTTGAAGAAAACGATACCCTCTTTATAACAAGTATACTACAAAAAGTATTACATGTCAAGAATCAGTATATGCAAAACGGCGGCAACTACACCCGCGCAGAAAAGAAAAGATCCTCCACAGAGGGAGGAGTAATATATGATGTCGGATATACTACTGACAACAAACCCGTAGCATTGAACATAAAAAAGGTGGATATGCATATGCCGTCCAATAGCAATAATGCCAAGAACAGCAGCGACATATCCACCAACAACAATATATCACAAGATACTTCTGTTGTCAATAGTAAGTATATGAAAAACGGCGGCAACTATACCCGCGGAGAAAAGAAAAAAGTCTCCGAAGAGGAGACTAAAGCAAGTGCAGCAAACAGTTCAGGGGAAACGGGAGTAGGCATATTATCTCAGAGCTTTATAGATAAGACTCTCCGGAGCTTTGCAATAAAATCTCCCGGAGATTTTATACACGTGCAGAGGCAGGTTTTCGGCACTCTTGTGGACGAGGGCTTTTTCACCGATGAAGAAGCTCGCAGCAGAACGGACGTTAACGAAGAGACGGGAATGGAGATAGAGACAAACAAGAGCGGTATCTATGAGACGTTTGATCGTGATAATTACGGTATACGTGGCAGAAATATCAAGTTTATCAAACTTGCAACTGTAAGACAACTTCCCGAAATAATCAAAAACGGAACTCTTATAGAGGACAATGTTTTAAATTCTCACAACAATTCGAGTAATGTTTCTTTCTCATACATAGAGCACGAGATAGATGTTGACGGTACTCCTGTCACTATAAAAGTGTCGGTAAAAAAAACGCCTCAAAAAAACAAACTGTGGGTACATTCCGTGTATACAGAAAAAATCAGCGGTCCAGATGCAATTTCCAAAAACGGAAATGAGGCACCCTATCAAACCGCTGATGGTAGTAGTGTAACATATCCCGGAGAAAAAGTCAACACAAAAAACAAAAATTCGCATGCGTCTGTGACTTTGAGAGCGGATGAGGTATACAAGCAGAGGACGGATCTTGCTGTCGGTGACAAAGTTGGCGCGGTGACACTTGTAGCGGACCTCGATACGGGCAAGCCGGTAACACCGAAACTCCGTGTGGAATTTGACCGTGAGGATATGTCGTCGTACATTCTTGCCACAATTGAGTCGTTAGGGGACAAGGAGCTTGTCGGGGCGTTTGAGGACGAACTGGCGATACTGTTGATGGACTCGGATGCGGACCTGCCTATGCTTGACGCTGTGGACATTCTCTCCGAGTACGTCAGAGACGGTAGTATCACACCCGAACAGGCGGCGCAGATACTGTCAAAAGAGCTCTCCGACCCCACAGGCGCCGATATCCCTACCCTCGTCGAGAGGGCGACATACGGCGACGGGGTGGGAGATTCGCTGGGTTCAAGTGCATATTCCTATGATGCTTTGACAAAAAAGCAAGATGTTTCGGTCACAATGCTTCCATATGACATACCACGAACTGCTGAAGGAAAGATTGATAGAAAAACTATTATATCACTTGGGCGATTCAACGCTCGAAGCCAAAATAATGAAAGAAACACACCAACGGAGACTTACGTATATGTACCTGATATTGATGTTGATGTGCTTATTCGCAAAGACGGTCTTGAGCATGGATTGTCAAGGGATGATGATACGGCGCTTGCCACTATAAAAATCGGAGATTTGCTAAAAAACAGCATAGCAGTAAATGAACTGAATGGAAGAACAAACGGGAAACGTTCAACCGATATGGCGTATGTATTGCTTTCTATTGGAGAAAACAAAAATAGTCCGTACCTTGTCAGAACTATTGTTGACAAGACTACGAACGCTGTTATGGAAATAAGTACTTACGGGCTATATGCAATTAAGGCAAAAAAAGAAGGAGCGCTTTTTATGCCCGAAGGCAACGAGGCTGTTGGCGATAATCGCTCATATCCTTTCTTACGCTCCACTATAAGTATAGCGGATCTTTTAGAAAGTGTCAAGAACGAACCTATTGCAAACGAAATATTCTCGAATGATGTTCTCGAAAAAATTGGTGCAACCCGCACCGAAGGTACACTATCTCCCGATATCCGCTACTCGTTTGCGGAGCCCAACGGTGGCGACGGCGTGAAGTATTCGCTTGAAAATTCAAAAATCGTTCGCAATATGCCATCTTCAAAACGCTATCAAATACTCTCTAAAAAATACTTTACTGAAATTCCGTCCGTTGCAAAGTTATCTACCGGTATTTTGGAAAAAGTAAAAGATATTTCTTCGTGGGAGGATATAAATGCCTTCCAAGGTAAAGAAAAAAGAGAATTGATAATGAAAATAGCCGATGAGTTTGGAGTATTCAAAACATTAAAAAATACTGATATTGAACTGCACTTTGAGTTTTCTAAAAACAATTACAGAGAGAGCTTCAATAAGCAGAAACGACAATACGAACATTTTGCAAAAATGTTTTCTGTGTTTGATAAGGTAATAGCTCAAGCAATAGGCATAGAGGTTCACAATAAAAATGATATCGGCTACAAACCGGACCCGACGTTAGAAAATGTGTATGTTCTTCTAAGTGCATTTGAAGATGGCGATTACATCGTCCCTGTAAAGCTTGAGATAAAGGAGTTCAAGGATAAAGAGAACAAGCTTTATGTTGCCATTGCTTTGGATAAAATAAAAAAGACAGGGGTCTCGGAGCAAGGGACTACCGAAAACGGCGTTGCCCAAGACTCTCGCCCTGTCAAAATAACTATAACAGATCTAATGCAAAAAGTCAACCCGCACCAGCTTGAGATAAAGGAGTTCAACGATAAAGAAAACAAGCTTTATGTTGCCAATGCTTTGGATAAAATAAAAAAGACAGGGGTCTGGAAGCAAGGGACTACCGAAAACGGCGTTGCCCAAGACTCTCGCCCTGTCAAAATAATTATAACAGATCTAATGAAAAAAGTCAATCCGCTCCAGACCTCGTTTACAAAATATTTTCCCAATGAAGTCCTCACAAACGAGCAAAAGCAAGTTTTGATTGAACAGGGGATCTATAATAGTGATACCGGTATCCCCCGCTCCATCTCAGAGCCCGACGGTGGCGACGGTGTGAGGTATTCGCTTGGAGATACATCAATAGATATAAAAGATATATCTACGTATATAACAAAAAAAGAAAGCAATACAGTTACGCAAGCGCTTGATGTTAATACCTCAAGCAGTACGTCCGAAACGGAACTTGCTTCTCCTGATATTGCTTCCGGCAAAAGAGTATCACAAAGTGAGACTGATGTCAATAGCCATTATATGCGAAATCACAAGAGGTATTCCCTTGAGGAGTATAACAAACCTATCACGGCAGCCGATGTTGATGTTTTGAAAAGTATTGACAAAATAAACGGTAAACCCAAAAGCGTCAGTCAATTTACGAGTGAAGATATAGAAAAGACTCAAAAATGGGCATATAAATTCTATAAGGAGATCGGAACAAAATCACCGTTTTTCCGTGCTTGGTTTGGCGATTGGAGAGAATATGACAGTTCAAAAACAACCATAGTATCTACCGAAGGAGCGTTGAGAGGAAACACCAGAAACGAAGATACGGATTGGAATATTATTATCTCGCGTCAAGTCCACAAAGAAACGACACACCATTCAAGTGAAAAAGTAAAAACAGCTGTAAGGTATTTACCATATATAGAGCAAATTACTAAAAACGCAGTTTTGTTAGATTCCTACATATCAGAAAAAGACAACAATTTATCTGCCATGTTTCATTCGTTTTATGCATATACCGAGATGTTTGGTTATCCTGCTTTGCTGAAATTGCAGGTCGAAGAATTGATAAATGAAAAAACAGGGAACGCGCTATCGAGGGATTACATTCTTCAAAACATAAAAGAAGAGCCGATCTCCAAGAGTAGACGCTTTTCAAAGGCGCATCACTCGGAAACTGACTCTTCTACTATTAGTGTATCCGATTTATTTGAACTTGTCAAGGAGAACGACAAAGATTTTCATTACCGGCCTGTAGATCCTGTGCTACTAAACAGTGACGGCACACCGAAGGTCTTCTATCACGGAGCTACGGAGGATCTTACCGCGTTTGACTCTGATCAGATCGCGTCAGACGAGGGCTCATTCTTGTTTTTCGAAAACAGAGAGGAAGCTCAAGCGTACGGAGAAAATGTTTTTGAAGTTTATCTCCAAGGAAGAAAGCTCGCCGACTACGATGATCAGCCGAGCGAATTTTACCGCTTGAATGATAAGCACTCGCAGGCCGAGTACCTAAAAGACAAGGGATATGACGGATGGTATAGAGATATGGATAGTGACGGATGGGGTGAAGTGTCTGTTTTCTCCCCCGGACAGATAAAGTCTGCTGCCGAATTTGTTGACATTCTATATGAACTCGGTTATACTGAAAGTGAAATAGAAAACTATAAGAAAAGAGTAGGTATAACAAATGACGAACAACGAAATGTATCTGAATTTGATAGATCAGTGGCTATTAGGCATGATAGCAGAGGACGACGAGGAACTGCGACGTCTGGACTGCCTAACAACTCACGGGGACAGGCACGCGGAGTATCAGGGAGACAAGAGCCGCTGGGTAGATCTGACACCGGAACAGAGAGAACAGGCATACGAAAATATGATCTGGGAATAAGCTCCTCCCTCGCAGAGCCCGACGGTGGCGGTGTGGTTGAGTATTCAAACGAGGACGTAGATGTTAACACGAACGACAAAAGTCTTTATAATAAAAACAAAGACGGAGGAATAACAAATGGCAGTCAAGACCCCGAAAGAGTGGCAGGAAGAGCGCTTTCAACCGCTCGTAGAAGCAACGACGTTTTACGGGAACAAAGTAATGATTCCGCAGGGTTATCAGTGCGCATGGGAGATGGCGGAATTGGAAGTGAAATTCTTGATGTCGAAAGGCAAGGATCCTCTGGAAGGCACGGAGAACCGGGGCGGAAGACGGTACAATCCTTATCTGGTGTACATGGAAGCGTACGAAGAACCGAATTGAACGGATATAACAAAGACGGAGGAATAACAAATGGCAGTCAAGACTCCGAAAGAGTGGCAGGAAGAGCGCTTTCAACCGCTCGTAGAAGCAACGACGTTTTACGGAAACAAAGTAATGATTCCGGAAAAATGTCTGTTCGCGTGGGAAATAGCAGAAGCGGAAACCAAGGAGATGTTGTCGAAAGGTATGGATCCAGTGGATGGCTTGGAAGGTCACAGGGGCTTGCGAATAGTTCCATACAAAGTTTACTTGGAGATATTCGAGTAAAAGAGCTATCATTGATAGACAGTATAGGTCGTAGCGCAGGGGATGAGTCGGAGAACGCAGATGCGAAAACTCGTAAAAGGAAAGCGGACAACAAAGTATCGAGAGTCTACTCCCATACCGTTGCCGCGCTCTACGCGCAAGCCGAAAAGGATAACGTCGCGGAGCTTGAGGATTCTATATACTCTTACAACGTTTTGCACGAGAGAGATAGTATAAGAGCGGCAAAAACGAGGCTCGAGTCTCGGTACGAGTATGAAAAAGAGTATTTGTCACAGAAGGAATACTGGTCGGGAGAGGACCTCGACGTTGCTATGGGCATCGAGACAAGGGAGCGTCAGGCTGCAATTGAGAGCGGAGACTATAAGGAAGCTGCAAAATGGATAAAACTCATCCAGGAGCACGGAACGAGCGCGGGTAAATTCATCCAGAGCTTTGCAAAGTACACGCGCACTCCCTCGGGTATAGTTGCTCGTATCATCAACAAGCTAAAGACGGTCGAGGGGTACACGGACGACGATATTGCTCGAATATTGCCAAAGCTCACGCAATCTGCCGCCCTTCTTGAGAGCGTCAGCTATGGGGACGTTGAGGGCATAAAAAACACTATCCGTGAATTTGCAAAGACAAGAAACACCAAGATAGGTGATAAACACTTCTATACGCGATTATCCCAGGCGCTTGACGAGGTAAATGATTTTGAATTTTTAAACAAGCTCGCCACCGCTCAGCTTGAGAATATGGCTACAGACAACATGGAGCCGAGTGTGTTTAAAAAGTTAAGTTCATTTCAGACTATGGCACAGCTGTTGACGCTAAAGACTTACGAGAGAAACGTAGTGTCGAATGCGGCAATGGAGGTTATGGAGGCACTCGCCACGAATAATCTCGGATACGTTGTTGACCGCGTGATAGGTACCTTTACAAAGGTAAATACGGTAGGTCTTCAGAGTACGAGATGGAAAAAGACGGCACGAGCAGCCGCCGCAGAGGGAAGATACCGCGCTACACTTGAGGTAGGACTTGATGCGAGAGTCAGAGATTCCTACGACGATATAGTCGGCGGCGGGGAGCGCAACCGAAAGAAAACGAACGAAAAGTATTACAATACCTATAAAAGAACGTGGAGCGCCGCAAGCGGTAATCCTCTCATACGCGGACTTTCTACGGCAGAAAAACTGCTTGGATATTCGCTTAACGTAACCGATGCAAAGCATAAGGCGGGAGTAGAGAAAGAGGTCTACGACAGCTTGAGCTTTGCCGTTGAAAAGGGCTATATCAGCGACTCGGAGGCGAGGCGCATCGCAAAGTCGGAGGCGGAGTACAGAGCTTTTCAAAACTCCAACGTCGTAAGCGATATGCTCTACGATCTCAAACAAAGTGCAAACAGGATAGGTACAAAGGACTTCGGACTTGGAGATCTGGTGCAGAAATATACGCAGGTGCCGGGTGCGCTCATATCCAGAGTCATTGAATATTCACCCGTCGGGTACGCGAAAGCCGTATATAACTTTATAGAGCTATGCAGGGCGGGGGCGAATGTCGATACGATGAGTGCTAAAAAGAGAGAGGCACTATTTTCGGCACAGAGGAACTTTGCGCTTCAGTTTGCGAGAAGCACTACGGGAACGGCTCTGATCGCCGTGTGCGCCGCGCTCGCGCGTCTTGGACTGTTTGGATATTCCGATGACGACGAGGACGATGACAGAGCGGCGTTTGAGAGAGATCAGGGACTTGACGGATTGCAGGTGAACTTCTCCGCGTTTGGCAGATTTCTTCTCGGAGACGACTCGTCCTGGCGCGAGGGAGATATGCTCGTAGACCTGGGATTTCTCGAGCCGCTTGACGCTATTGCTTCTATCGGAGTTGCGCTTGATAATACCGCGCAAAAGGAAGGACTTTCCCTTGGCGGATATATCGGAGAGGGAATTGAGGAGACCCTCGATGCACTCGTGCGGTCAATTTCTGACATTCCCACTATGCAGACGATATCGAGCGTGTACGATTCGTGGAAGTATTCGGATGCCGACAACGTCGGAGGAAAAATAATTGACTGTGCCGTTACCTTTGCGGCTTCCTCGGTGACGGGATTGATGCCGAATATCGTTTCGCAGTTTGCGAATGCTGCAGACTCATATTACAGAGATACGTACGCGGATAACGAGACCGAGACTCTCTTGCGCAAGATAGCATACAAGATACCGGGTATTCGAAATCTTTTGCCAAAATCTCAAAACGCGTGGGGAGAAGAGCGTGAGTACACAAACTCCGTAGCTCACGCGATAGGCGCGGTGTTGTTCCCGGGCAACGTAAATGAGCTCAAAACCGACGACGTAGAAGCGGAAATAAACCGCCTAGCAGATCTTGCTTATCAAACGGACGGCGTTGATATCATCCCGGACAGAAGCGTCCGCTCTGCCTTAACTATCGCGGGATGCGAATATACTCTCTCCGAGAGGGATAAGGTAGAGTTTGCGGCTATGAGAGGTCAGGTAGCGTATGCTCTTTACGCCGAGATAATAACCTCGGAAATTTACAAAGCCGTCTCGGACAGTGAAAGAGTACTGATGCTCGACCTGGCAAAAGAGTATGCAAATTACGTTGCAACGAAAAACTACGCCGAGAAAAACGGTATAGACTATAAAAATTCCGCAAAAGAGAAGATAGAAAACAGACTTTCATCGGGTGCGGTAGACAACTTTGCGATAGAAGCGTACAAAAACCTGATACAAGGCGACGGGGAAGCGCAGAGCATCAGCAGTATAGTCAACGACACAGCGCTTGACAACAACGTAAAATTACAGCTCATCTACGCTTTGACGACTACCTACGACAAGGATACGGGCAACGTTGACAGAGAAAAATACGATAATATAGTAAACGCCTGCAATGCGGGCGCGCCGTTGACTCTCGTATCAAAGTTTCTCAACTACTGCGACTCGATACAGAGCTCGGTCGACCAGAGCGGCCGTACGGTATATACCGATATTGACGGTGTTAGCGCAAGGCGCAAAACGGAGCTTTGCGAGCGGTGGCTCGAAACGACGAGAATGGACGTTGACGAGCGCGGTAACTTTGTCAGAGTGACAGACGAGATCAGATACTACCTGTATGCGCTCCAATATCCGAGCGAGCGCACAAATCCCTTCAGATGATACGCGGATAAAGAAAAGAAAAAGCACTTGCAGTCAATCGACTGCAAGTGCTTTTCGTATGTTTGGAGTTACCGGATCAGGAAAGAGCGGCGCAGAGTCTGTCCTCAACTACGTCTTTCAGATGTACGGGGGAGAGACGCGACTCATTGCACTCGCGTGCCAGCTTTTCAACAAACTCCTTGTTTGTTGAGACGTCGGGTACCTCCGCTACGATGATGAGATCCTCTCCGTCATTTTCGAGCGCTATTATGCCGTAGGTGGTGTATACCTCCTCGTTTATTTTGAGCTCTCCTTCGATTACTTTGTAGTTAGTCATTTCTTTTTACCTCTTTACTTTTTAAATTTTTTTGATATTCGTTTTTGCTTTGTTCGGTCTTCGTTCTTCTTTGTGCTTGGGCGGTGCGTTGGGAGTTTTAGAGAAAAACAATAGATCGTGTCGCCGTGCTGTAAACAACTTTGTGTCAGGCATAAGCTGTCCTCCTTATTTTTTAGCGGGCAGGGGCGCACCCGCTAATTTTTGAGTCATTTGCAGATATCAAGTGCATCCTCATTCTTCAGTGCCTATGTCTGTTAAAATACCAACTACCTCGTTATACGGCATTGAGTACCTTTGTTGCAGATATCTCATAGAAGCACCAAGCTCACCGTCGGGGCCTCCTATCTGCGAGATGATTATTTGCGCGTACAGCGGATTGGGGTTCGTTATTTTTACGGGGTATTGCAGTTTCTTTTCGTATATCCACATATCAGTTTGCCTCGCTTTCCCACGGCCAAGGAGACTCTATCCAGCTCCATCGGCTTCCGTTGTTTCCGTACATAGTCAGAGGTCCGTACTTTTTCTCGTACGCCTCCGTCGCCTCTTCAAGCTCTCCGAGCAGAGTGTTGTAGTATTCAAGTGCCGAAGCGTCAGAGGGGTAAGCGTCGAGGTATAGTACCGTCTCGTAAAGTGCAAAGCTCAGCTCACGCACCTTTTCGCGAATATTGCCCGTTCTGCATCCGCAGTTTTTTTGCATTTGCATATTCATCATTTCATACCTCCCGCTATCCACGGTTTGTCAAGCTCACAAAACAAAGTGCCGCGGGAAAGAGCTACGCCTGTCTCGTACAGCTTTTCAAAGTGCTGATAGGGAGAATAGACCATAGCAAGAGAAACTCCTTTCGGACATGCGGAATCAAGTGCGTCGTTTCCGTTTGGCGAATTTACACATCCGCCACCTGACTGTGAATTTCGCATATTCGAGATTCCCCCGCCGCATCCAGTGCCACACGTGCCGACTACGGCGTCGGTATCAAGCAGCTGCCCGAGCAATCGCGGGTCAACTCCCCGATATCTGTTTGGGTTATATTTCATATTTGATAACTCCGTTTCTTCTTTTTAGACGGATATCGTTTCTCCGTCTGTTGTTAGTATATGAGGCGTTTTCGTTTGTTGATAAAAGCGAAGCGCAAAGAAAAAAACGGCACGGAAAAAACTCTCTTTTTTCCGTACCGTCATTATTTACCTATGCCGTACATAAGTATTTATTGAGTTGCTTTAACTAAAATTTGTAAAAAAATCGGAGGCTGAATATGAAAGAAACGCGTCTGACGTTGAGTATAATCACTGTAATAGCATTGTTTTTGCTCGTTGTGATAACGGCAAAAGCTGACGGGGGACATAGACACTTGCTCTCACCGTCGTTTGATGTTCTTGCAAGTGAGAGTAAAAATATAAAGAGTAGCCTGGCGACCGAAAACGTAAAGTTCACTATCTCGGATTTCAGACAGTGGCTTGGCGTTTACGACGTTGAGAGTATAACGGTAACCAAAGCTCCAGAGGCGTCAAGCGGAGTTTTAAAGGTAGGCTCAATGACCGTTTACGACGGGCAGAAAATAGAGGCGTCGCTCATTCCTATGCTTGAGTTCGTTGCTTATCACGACGACCTTGAAGTTGCCACGTTTTCCTTTTGCGGAGACGACGGCACCAGCGGTACGGAGCTGGTCTGTACCATGCGTTTGCTCTACGAGGTGAATTACGCTCCGAGCGCCTCGGAGGTAAACGAGAACAGACTCAACGTCTTTGCAGTGTCAGGCAGAAGCATCGGAGGCAGTGTCAGCGCCTCGGACCCCGAGGGCGACGAGCTCTTTTTTGAGATAACGAAATATACCGAACACGGAAACGTCAGATTCGTTGATAAGGAGCACGGAGGATACGTGTACGTTCCGAATAAATATTACGTCGGTACTGACGGCTTTGAATACGTAGTGAGAGACGAATACGGCAACTATACCGAGTGCGTGCGAGTGAATATAACGGTGAGCGGGGACTCCTACTCGACCGATATCGTTGATATGGATGACTCGTATTATCAATCAGCCGCCACCGTAATGCTCCGAGAAGGTATCTTGACGGCAAAGGTCAGGGGAGGGAGTGTAATATTTGAGCCGAGCGCGCGTATGAGCAGGGCGGAATTTGTTGTTTGTGCAATGAAAGCGGCAGGCATCGGAAAAACCGAAATAATAGAGAGCGTCGGAAAGATAAAAGAACTCAGCGAGGAGCAGATGGGATACGTCAGCGCCGCTCTCAAGCTCGGATACGTCACCTCGGAATTTATAGACGGGATACTCAAGGATATAACGAGATCGGAGGCGGCACTCGTGCTTTCGCGTCTGTGCGGATATGAAAAGAGCGGTGAGTGTATTTCCGTTTTCGCAGATTACGATGCGGTAAACAAAGAGCATATAAGAGCCGTCGGAGCTATGTACGAGCAGGGAATATTTGAGCTGATAGACGGCAAGCTCTCGCCAAATGCGCTCCTTACCAAAGAGGATTGCGCACGAATGCTCTACAAATATATGAGCATATATAAATGAAAAAAAGCAGTCTAAAACGAATAAAATTCGTTTTAGACTGCTTTTTACTGTCATAATTCTTCTATATTTGCGATAATTCCGTAGTCTGCATAGTCGAATATGCGAGCTTCCTTGTCCGGATTTACGGCTATTATCGTTTGTGCGCCTTCTATTGCGCAGGTATGATGTACGGCTCCCGAAATGCCCACGGCAACGTATATCTTCGGACTTACCGTCTTTCCCGTGAGTCCGACCTGTTGCTCGTACGGAGCTTTACCCATATCAACGAGTCCTCTTGAGGCTGCCGTCTCCGCACCGATGGCTGATGCTATCTCGCTTGCTTTTTCAAGGCAAGCCGCCGCTCCCTTACCAAGTCCGAGCATAACGGACGATGATTGCGACTGCGTTCTTACCGTTGCCATTTTAGGCGTGGTCGTACATTTTATCTTTGCGCTGACCGAGCCGCTTCTGGCAGGTCGGTACATATAGAATTCTCCGTTTTCTATCTCGAGTTGTGTGCAATCCGCACAGAGTCCCGTGTTGAGCAGTGCCTGTACGATAGGAGCGTGGTTTCGTCCCCACAGGTCTGCCTTCCAGAGTACGACCTCGTCGTCTTTTATCTTTTCTGCGATAACTGCGGGTGAGGTCTCCTCGATCACCTTGACGCGTTCAGCGATAGAATAGCCGACAGACTCCATATCGCGACCGATAACGGTAACCTCAGGTAGCTTTTCCTTGTCAGCGGAGCTTTCCTGCGCCTTCTTTTGCTCGTCTTCCTTTTTCTTCAGCTCTTCTATGAGAGAATAAAACTCCGACTTGTCTATCCATTTTACGCGTCTTCTGCCTGCCGTATTTTCAAAGCACTTGATAACTACGGTAGGAGAGCCGCCAAGACCGCATCTCTTGCGATCCACACCGATATCGTCGGCAGAAAGCACCCGCAAGGCGTCCTCGCGCACGCGCGAGCGGATACTGTAAAAACGCAGGTTGTGAATTCTCTCCACCGTCAAGAGAGCAGGGAAAGAATAGCTTTGCTCGCCTTCTCTTGTAAGACAGCTCGTATCCGAGACGTAGCCCATTACGTTGGTAACGAGCTCCGTATTCAGCATAGTCGACAGACACGGACCTACCTGAGCCGTATCTCCGTCAATGCTTTGTCTTCCGCAGAGAATGAGGTCGGGCATATTGCCCCTGAGATATTCGGAGAGTATGTAGGAGGTAGCGAGCGTGTCAGAGCCTGCAAAGACGCTGTCGCAGAGCATAACGATCTCCTTTACGGGAAGACGCGTCATCTGTAACAAATTTTCCTTGCAGGAGGGAGGGGACATAGTGAGTACGCTTACCTCTGCGTCGGGGATGCGCAGAGCGTATTCAAGGGCGCTGGCATCAAAGGGATTCAACTCTCCCGAGCAGTATTTAACGCAAACGGTTATCTTCATAAAAGCTCCTCTGCTTTAAATGGTGTATTTGTGGTACACTTCAGCCATAGCGTCGTGTATCGCCTTATATTTCTCATAGAGCTTCTCGTAGGTCGCGGTGTTATCGGCGTTAGGTATCGTCGTGCTTTCCTCGACCGTGCATTTGCCGATCGCATCCTCGTAGGAGGAGAAGAGCCCGGCACTCACGCCTGCCATCATAGCAGAGCCGAGGGAAGAATCACTGTTGTTCTTCTTTACGAGCTTGATATTGAGCGCGTCAGCTACTATCTGTCTCCAAAGGGGAGAATACGAGCCGCCGCCGATTATCGCCGCAGAGTCGGCGTGGGGGATGCTTAGCTGCTCTATCTTCTTCTTGCAATCAAGCAGAGAAAGCGCAATGCCCTCCATTACGGCACGCGAAAAATGACCTTTTGTGTGAGAAAATCTGATTCCCGTGAAGCTGCCGCAGAGAAGCGGATCGGCGTACGGTGTCAGCTCACCGTTGAGGTAAGGATGATAGACCAGACCTTCCGAGCCGACGGGGACGCCCGCAGCACCGCGGTCAAGGTCTTTATAGTCCTCACCGAAGGTATCTCTGTACCAACGGTAAGAGGAAGCGCAAGCCTTCGTTGCAGTGCCGGGATACCAAAGTCCCTCGATAACGTGAGAGTAGTTTATTATATCTCTGTCACGGTAGGGCTTTTCGGTGATAATGCATATTCTGCCCGCCGTTGCGAGCTTTATCGTCATCTGTCCCGCTCCGACAGAACCTGAAGCGAGCACTTCCATAACTGTGTCGGTCGTACCGCAAAGTACCTTCGTGCCTGCGGCAAGTCCCGTGTCCGCTGCCGCCGCTTCCGTCACGTATCCCGCTACGTCGTCGGGACGAGCGAGAGTGGGGAGCTGGTCTCTAGAAATAGAGCCGATAGCGAGCAGACGATCCGACCAGTCGAGAGTTTCGTAGTCAAAGAGCATACTTCCTTCAGCTTCGATGATATCCGTCAGAAAATCACCCGTGAGCTGATGGCGAACGTAGTCCTTTGCAAACATTATTCTCTTCGTGCGTGCCCAAACGTCAGGCTCGTTGTCTCTTACCCACATAAGCTGGGGAAGAGTCCATATCGTGTCGGGCGTGTGGAGCATTATGCTCTCGATCTCTTCCTTGTAGTTTTCCTTTAGGTACTTTACCTGCTCAATGCAGCGCGTGTCCGTCCAGTAGAGAGAACGTCTGACGGGTACGAAATCCTCGCTTAGAAGAACTGCGGTGTGCGTTGCCGCGTCAAGGGAAATAGAGACGATATCCTTTGAGTCGATACCGCTTTTTTCAAGAATGGTCTTTATGTTGTATTTGGTAGCCGAGTACCAGTCGTTTGCATCCTGCTCGACTACGCCACCCGCTCCGGTGTAGCTTTCATATTCCTTTGAGGAGGTCGCGGCAATATTGCCGTCTTCTGCGAGAAGCGTCGCCTTTGAAGAACCTCCGCCAAAATCTATACCGAGTACGTATTTCATTATTATCTCCGTATGCCGAGACAGCACAGAAAATAGATATCTTCTGTGCTGTTGCGGTTTAGTTATTGAAAGTTATTTTATGAGAATAGTTGTATTCAGAGCTTGCGTCAAGAGCTATAATACCCTCTTTTTCGCTTATATCTCCCATAAAATCGGCAGGATCGCTGATTCCGTTCCAAGGCTCAATGCAGAAGAAGGGAGCGCCTACCACCGTCCAGAAGACGAGATAGGAGGACTCACACAGATCCACAGTAACGCTCTTTGAGTCGTGACGGTTTTTCAGACTTACCTCTTTTGACTTGAGGGGATGGAACATTACAGAGCCCGCCTCAAATTGCTCCGTAGTAAAAGAGAGAACGAGCTCTCCTCCGTCCTTGCGGGATACGGAACGCTGATCGATAGGAGTGAAAACGTCCGAGTAAACGGGTGCGTCCTCGTTTGCGTCAAATTCAAGATAATAGTCGCTGAGCGGATAGCTGAGCGCGTATCCCTCGTGTCCTCCGATCGAGAAATACATCTTGTCGGCGGTGAGGTTCTTTACCGTGTAGGTGGTATTGAGGGTGTTTTTGTCAAGACTGAATTTAACGTAAAGCTCATACTCAAAGGGATAGGATGCGAGAGTCTCGTCATCCGACTTTGAGAGAAAAACTATTTCACTGTCCTTTTGAGAGAAGACAGAAAACTCTTTAAAGCGGATATATCCGTGGCGTCCGAGCTTGTACTCCTTGCCGTTGTAGCGGTACGTATCGTCGTTGAGTCCGCCGCATACGGGGAAGAGAATGGGAGCGGTGCCGCCCCAAAAGGCAGGATCACCCTGCCAGATGAATTCTTCCCCCTGTGCGTTTTTGACACTTTTTACGGTCGCACCGATGTTCGATACGCTGACGCTGATGATACCGTTGGATATCGTGCTTATTTGTTGAGCCATTTGTGGCATTCCTCCGTGGTCATAAAGAAGCCTCTGTTCTTACCGGCCATTATCCACAGATAGTAGTTTTCGTATCCGGGAGCAGCACAGAAAGGATGGTAACCGCGGGGGATCTCGATGAAATCACCACTCTTGACGGTGTAAGTCTCGTCGATGTCGCCTTCCTTTGTATATACCTTCTGGATACCGAAGCCCTGGGGCTTGTCAAACTCGTAGTAATATACCTCCTCGAGTATACCCTCAGTAGGCATATTGTCGTCGTCATGCTTGTGAGGAGGGAAGGAAGCCCACTGTCCGCCGTGAACGAACGCCTCGCCGATGTAGATGAGGTCAGCCTCAACTCTCTCGTCGAGAATAAAGTGTGCCTGTCTTTCCCAACCGGGCTTGCCGAGATCCTTGATAATTACGTCCTCGGGCTTAACGAGTACTGCCTTGTGCTCGTTTACGGAGGGACACTTGGAAACGCTTATAACGACCTCGTCGCTTACTCCCTCGATTACGAAAGGAGTGTTTGCGCCTACGTAAACGCAGGTAGCGGGACCGTCAAAAACGTTCTTTCTCTTACCGATGTTCTCAAATGCGAAATCAGCACCCTTTACGCTGCAGCTTCCGCCGAGAATGATAATACCGTATTCCTTGTTTTCTTCGTTATACTTCTTGGACTCGCCTGCGCGGAGCTTTACCATATCTACCTCGATCATATCGAGAGTAGAATTCTTTTTGGTTATGATCTCGCTCTTGGCGTAGTCGCCGTTCCAGCTCTTCTTATAATTCATATCCATTCTCCTTTAAATATTTTTGTACCGTTTCAAGATCCGGTACGCTTTCTCTTGCGCCTATTCCCATGCATTTGATAGCGGATACGGCACTTGAGAAGATACAACACTTATAGTAATCGTCGTAAACGGTGCACGCGTAAGCGAACGCACCGTGGAAAACGTCTCCCGCGCCGTTGGAATCAACGACTTCGGCAGGAGTTGCAGGGTAGCTTCTTACCTCTTTACCGTCATAGATAACGCCGCCGCGCTTACCGCATGTGATGACTACCACCTCGGCGTTATATTCGTTATACATCCACTCGGAAGCTTCTTCAGCCGTAGCCTTGCCGCTTACGGCGAGTGAAAATTCTTCACTCGGAATGAGTATATCAACTAGAGGAAGGAGTCTTTCTACTCCCTCGTATCTTCCGCCTGCGTCGTAGAGCACCTTCGTGCCGACGGTATGAGCGTATTTTGCAGCCTCGATAGCACCCTCAAGGTCGTTTCCGTCAACCATGAGAACGTCACAGTCTGCAATTTCTTTTCTCTGTGCGTCGTCAAGTGACAGAGGAGGAACGTCTCCTCTGTCAAAGATGATAGTACGAGTTTTTTCAGCGGCAGAAAGCCATATCTGAGATATAAAGGATCTGCGTCCCTTGTGAATTTTAATAAAGTCCGTCGAAACACCGTATTTTTCAAAGTCAGCCTTCAAAAAAGCACCGCCCGCATCATCGGAGAGATTGCCGATGAACGAGCACTCTGCACCAAGCTTTGAAGCCGCAACGATTCCCGTTCCGGCAGGGCCGCCTCCGCAGGATTTCGTGCTCAGAGCTTTGATTTTCGTATCCTCCGTAGGATAACGGTCGAGGGATACGATAGTGTCCATTACGACGGCACCGATAGCCGTGATCTTACTCATGCCTTGCCCTCTGCGCCGCAGAGACGGATCTTTTCAATGCAGAACTCCGTGGTCTTCTTGATAGGCTCCTTCATAAAGTTGTCAACGGCGATAACTCTTTCGGGAAGCTTGAACATTTCTTCAACTGCGTCAAGGAACGTATAGCATACGTCCGTTGCAAAGTTGATCTTGCGGATACCGCAGTGGATCGCCGCCTTTATCTCCTCGTCGGGAATGCCCGAGCCGCCGTGAAGAACGAGAGGAGTGTTGGTAGCCTCGGAGATAGCCTTTACTCTGTCTATATCGAGCTTGGGAGGCTTTTTGTATCTTCCGTGAGCGTTTCCTACGAGAACTGCAAGAGCACTGACACCCGTCTTTTCAACGAATTCCTTTGCCTCGGATACGTTTGTAAACTCGTCCATGGAGTCGTCGTTTACCGTACCAACGTGACCAAGCTCACCCTCAACGCCTATACCGATGTGATTGCAGGTATCTACTACGCGCTTGGTAAGAGCTATATTCTCCTCAAAGGGAAGAGCAGAGCCGTCGAGCATTATACCGGTAGCACCGTAACGAATGGAGCGAGTGGTCTCAAGCTCGGAGGGACCGTGGTCAAGGTGGAAGCATACGGGTACGCTTGCCTTTGCGGCAGCAGCGAGAATGGAGGGAGCGAGGAAATATCCGCACTCCTCCTTCATAAGTCTGGGATATACCTGCATAATGATGGGAGCCTTCGTAGCTTCAGCTGCGTTGAAGACTGCCATTACCGTTTCCATATTGTATACGTTGAATGCAGGGATAGCGAAATCACCCTTTTTGGCAATTTCAAGTATTTCTTTAAATTCAACTAACATAGCCTGTTACTCCTCTGTAAAAAGGATTTATGCAAGGTGAGCGAGAACGAGCTGCTCGAGCGTGAATATCTTCTTGCCCTCGGGCTTGTTTTCGTTCATCTTTGCGTATTCGCTAACGGAAGCACATACGACACCGTCAGCACCGAGACGGCAGATATCTCCCCATCTGGACTGAGCGAGAAGGTCCTGCGTAGCATTGTTGTAGGTGTTCATAATGAGGTTGCCTGCAAACATGGTAGCCTTGCCGTGAAGCATAAGCTCGTCAAGGTTAGCGCAAGCGTTGATGATGTCTCTTGCAGGCTGAGTTTCGTCAAGCTCACGAGCGAGAAGCGCGGGATCCTGATATGCGAGCTTGCAGGAGCACTTGTTGAGATTGTACTTTCCGTTTGCAACGAGGTCAGCGAGGTAGGACGAGAAGGTAACGACGTTAGCCGTGATCTCAATGCCCCACTCCTTGTACTGACGGATGAAGGTCTTTGCGTCTGCAGGATCGTATACTACTACGGTCTTGTAGCCGTTGAGGGTCTTAGCACACTCTGCCATGATAGCCTTGGTCTCTTCTACGGCACCAATAAGGGTATCAAAGCTGTATCCGGAATCGGGCTCGTTTTCAAGAACGGTGAACTCTACCTTTGCAGCGTCGAGTACCTTTACTGCCTCAGAAGCGCAATTTCCAACGAGGTAACGAGCGTCAGCACCGAGGAAGAGAAGTGTATCGGTCGCCTTTGCGTGTGCCTTTGCAGCGTCAGCTACAGCTGAGTCAAGCTCGGCACCGTAAATGTTGCCCTTTGCGTCGAAGTTGTCAATAAGAGCGTTGATGTAGTCGGGAGTCTTGCCCTCGAGAGCAGCGTTTGCTCTAACTTCCTTTACGAATACGATGGGATCAAATCCCGTGCAGCAGTCGTTCGTGCATCCGCCGCAAAGCGTGCACTCGTACATATTGTCGATGATATCGGGGGTGATCTCGGTAGCGTTTCTCATTGCGAGAGAGAGAACGAGAGCTCTTGCTCTTGCAGTGTTTCTCTCCTGTCCCGTAACGTTTCCGACGGGGCAGATGTGATGGCACATCCAGCAGAAACGGCAGTTATCTATAATGTGCTTAGAATTCTGTGAAAAGTTCATTATCTATTCCTCCTTATAAAGCATTAAAGTCCGAGCTTGAAGGGGTTCATGATACCGTTGGGGTCAAGCTCCTTCTTGATGCCGGTAAATACCTGCATTGCAGGGCCATACTGTTCCTTCATGAGACGTCCGAGCTTGATACCTACGCCGTGGTGGTCGTTTACGACACCGCCGTTTGCGAGAGCCGTGCGGACACCCGTCGTCCAGATAGCCTGGTGGAGTCTGAGAGCCTCGTGAGGATCCTGAGGAGGATTGTCAACGATGAAGCGGTCGTAAACCATTGCACCCCACTCGTACCAGTGAGAGAAGTGAGCGATGAACTTAGCCTGCGGGAAGTTGGTCTCGATAGCTTCTTTCATTGCCCAGTAGATCTTTTCGATCTTTCCGAAAGGAGCGATAGTGTCCATCGTACCGAACATCTGGGGGAGGTCCATCATGTGACCGGGATAGAAGAAGGTGATCTTTTCTTCCCACCACTTCTTACCGTACTCGGAGCCGAGGTCTTCAGCACCGTACTTTGCAAAGGTCTCGAGAAGGATCTTTTCTTCAAGCTCTACCATTTCGCTAACGCCCTCGTAAGCAACGTTCATAAATGCACCCTCACGCTCAACGCCGACGATCTTCTTGATCAGAGAAGCGGTCTCGGCAGGGTCGTAAAGACGCATAACGGAGGGCTTGAACTTCTGGAGAAGCTCTCTTGCAGCCTGGAATGCACCCGTCATATCTTTGAAGAGGAATCCACGGAAGCGTCTTTCCTCGGGCATATCGTATATACGCATCTGAGCCTTAGTCATAACGCCGAGAGTACCTTCACTACCGATAAAGATCTGGTTGAGGTCGGGGCCGGCTGCGTGCTTGGGAGCGGGAGAGGTCTCGATGATATCACCGTTGGGGAGAACGACCTCCATCTGAAGTACCATATCGTCTATCTTACCGTACTTGGTAGAAACGACACCGATACCTCTGTGAGCGAGGAAGCCTCCGACGGTAGAGCAGGTGAGAGAAGAAGGATAGTGCATGGTTGCCTTGCCTACTTCATTTGCTGCCCACTCAATGTGCTTGTATATAGCACCCGTGCCGCACTCGATGTACATGCCCTCGGTATTTACGTCGTAGATCTTGTTCATTCTCTTGGTATCGAGAAGGATACCTCCGCAAACGGGAATAGCACCACCCTGGGTTCCGCCGCCTGCACCCCAAGTAGTTACGGGGATCTTGTAGTAGTTAGCTATCTTGAGAACGGCGCTAACCTCTTTTGCATCTTTGGGGGAAACTATGTACTCAGCCTCGGGCATACGGAGTCCTCTGTCGGACCACATACGAGAGAGCCAGTAATAGTCAACGCCGTGCGTCATTTTGTCAACTTCACGCGTTGAGCAGTTTTCGCGTCCTACCGCATCTTCAAGCTCGGTAAGGATCATGTCAAAAAGAAAATCAGTCATTTTTCTTCTCCTTGTTTTTTGAATATATTTTTATTTTTTTATAATCTGTTTGAAGTGCGCAAATTACATAACGTCGTTTGCGATGGCGGGATAATACTTGCAGAACTCTGCGATCTCAGCGGTGTAGTCACCCTCGATCTCTACCATGTGGTGTATGTAAGGACCGTCTATGAGCTTGTCCTCCCACTTTTTGAGTGAGTCAAACTGTGCCCACAGATAAGTACCGAACGTGTAAGGACCGTCGCAGGACTTGATGTTTCCGTTGAGTATGGAGTAGTCACCGTTATCCTGATCGAGACGGCTGATGGTGTATTCTCCGTCCTTGACCTTGAACCACTGACGCATATTAACGTTCTTGGGTGCGATTTTGGGATCGTGCAGCGAATATGCAAACGGTCCGCAGTGCCAGAGAAGCTCTGCATCCTTGTTCTGAGGATGACGGATCGTAAACTCACCGAGGAAGGGGATCCTCTTGCCTCTTGACGCGCATCTGAGAAGAGCCATAGTGATACAAGCGTGCATATCGCTCTCGCAGGAGATGATGTAGCCCATATCGGCAAGTATGCTGTACGCGGTACAGGGCATAGCGCCAACGCCGAGCTGCATTGCCGTCCAGCACTCTGCGGAGATAGCGTCGAGGTTGTATTCCTTGTGCAGATCTTCGTATAGGATAACGAACGCGTATACCTTCTTGAGAAGGGGAGGCGTGAGGTCGTCCATCTGATATCTTGAGAGAAGGAGCTTTTCGCCTTCTTCAAGCTCAGCGGTACGCTCTTCGAGGATCTTATTGTACTTGTCTATGATAACTGCGAGGTTTATCGGAATGCATCTGATGCCGAACTTCTGCATAAGCTCACCCTCGTTGAAGATAACGGAGGTGAAGGGCTTGGGACGAAGTCCGACGACGCCTATACGGATACCCTCAAAGTTCTTTACCATACAGCTTACGTTGAGGAACTTTTCAAAGTCACGGTTGAACTCTTCGCTTCCTACCTTGCACGTTTCTATGTGTGAGAAAGGAATGTTGAGTCTCTGAAGAAGTCTTGAAGCACCAAAGACACCGCACTGTGAGTCGGTATATCTCATACCGTCGGCATCGATGCGCTCGTCAAGAGGCGCCCAGATGCAAACGGGCTTTTCCATCTTGTCGGCAACGAGTGCGATCGCTTCTTCGTTTCCGAAGTTTGCGTTGATGAAGAGAACGCAGTCAACGCCCTCAGCCTTGAAGTGATCAACTATCCACTCCGCGTCGCTTTCATTTATCATCGTGTTGACGGGGTTGACTCCGATGATATCGACGAATTCCGTATCATCCGTCGTGTAGTTTGCCTTGATGTAGTCAGTGATCTCGCGTCCGCGTGCCTCTGCGATCTCCCAGTTGAATATACCGGGTCTGGGCGTAACGTCACGGCGAAGGGGTACGATTCCGACTTTCAGCTTGTAGTTTAACATAACTGTCCTTTCCGCTATAAAGCTTTACGATATGCATAATTATTACATTATAAAAAATCTTACTAACCTATTGTAATTCCTTCTTCGGTGTATTACAATGTATATTGCAACTGATAGAATTGTAAAAAACAACTTTTTTGGGGGCATTATGAAGGAGTTGACTTTTGAAGAGATGCTACGCGCCGAAGTGAACGTTACCAGCGTCTCTGCGGTAGAGCAATATTGGAAGGACGGTAATCTCAATCTGCACCACGAGGAAGGGCGGCTGGAAAACGTGCTTTCCTATACTATCGAGGGGTGCAGAGAGATAATGGAGCACCACGATAAAAAGGTAATATATACCTTGGAGCCCGGCTGTGTTATCTTCATTTCCCAGGGCGCGCCATACGTTTCGCATACGGTACTTCCCGAGGGGTGCGAGATGGGACACACCGCTTGTATAAAATTCAAGCTCCTTGACGAGCACGGTGAGGAGATAGTAATAAAAGATAAATATTTCGTCTGGCAGGACGACAAGGCGGGAAGTGTAAGAAAGCTTTTTTCGCGAGTGTTCGATTCCTATCTTTCTCTTACGTCAAATATTTGCAATACCAAGGCGGCACTCTACGAGATACTCTCGGGTATGGGCTCTCACGTTCTTGAGAAAAACAGCGTCCCGAGCGAGTACTCGGCAATACTGCCCGCTATAAAATATATAGAAAATAACCTCGGTGAGAATACGTCTATTGGGGAATTGGCGTCTATGTGCTTTCTTTCCGAGAGCTATTTCCGCACGAGATTCAAGGCGTTTTCGGGCGGAGTCTCTCCTGCCGATTGGAGAAATCGCCTTCGCATAGAAAAATCAAAGGAGCTGCTCACCTCGTCTTTGTGGACGACCGAGATGATAGCTGAAACTCTCGGCTTTTACGATACGTCTCATTTTTATAAAATATACAAGAAGATCACTGGAGAGCTCCCCCGTGCATCGAAAAACGGATTGTAAATACTGTTTTTGTTTGAACGTACCGTTCTTGTTAGAAGCGTTCGGAAAAAACGTACTGCAAAAGACAAAAAGCAAGCTTGTACCTTTTTGGTAAAGGTATCGGCTTGCTTCTTTTTTTCTTTTTTTAATCTATGCTTTGACTTTCAAAAAACTTTATACCGCCAACGTCACAGAGCGGCTCTTGCGAGAGGGAAACGCACTTCATTTTAAGGCTCGCTATCACGCTTTTTATCTTGACAGCGTCGGAGTGCAGGTCTATATTTCCCGCAAAATATACGCTCTCTCCGTAAACGCCGCACGCTCCTCCGATAAATCCGCAGTCGTAGGGTGGCAGCGAGACCGAGCCGTTTGATATTCGGCATACGTCGATTCCGTTTTTTTCGTATTCTGCGGTAAGTGAGGGATCGGCACAGATGACCGCCCTGTCGCTTAAAACGAGCGTCGAGCAAGCGGCGTAGCCTTGATTTACGTTCAGCATACGGAGCTGTCGCGCCTCGGCAAGCTCGGATATTTTCTTAGACGTGTATTTTGATTTTGAAAACACCGCATCCGACAGACACACGGCGTTGAGTGCAACGTCGTGCGGGTATTCTTTATTCACGTTGTCGCGCGCGAGAGTCAAAGTGAGCGCACAGTCACGGGCGAGCGTGTCAAAGATATCTTTTGCCGTTTTATAGTATTCTTCTTCAACGATCATCTCGTTTTTATATGAAAACAAAAGCATATCGGCGTGAGTATCAACGGGAGACTGCAATCTCTCAAATGGAGGGAGCAACAGGGGAGTGAATCCTGCCTCTCGCAGCGCGTCTATACAACCGACCGGTGCTTTTGAAGATAAAACTGCATACGTCATTGTAAACTCCGAAAAACAAAAAATAAAAGGAGTGCGGTTGCACTCCTTTTGAGCCTGAACTTATGCACGCTCTACTTTGCCGCTACGAAGGCAACGAGAGCAAACGCTCATAGTTGTATGAGAACCTGCTACAACAGCCTTTACCTTTCTGATATTAGCCTTCCAAGTTCTGTTTCCTCTGCGATGAGAGTGGGATACGGTGTTACCGAAAGTAACGCCCTTTCCGCAGATAGCACACTTTGCCATACCTGACACCTCCTATTATGATCCTCTCGGATCGTGTTTATATTCTTTATTTTTTTATACTGTAATCAGCGTGATTTGGTCGAATCCACAAATCAACATTTAGCATTATAGCACACCAAAAACGAAAATGCAAGAGTATTTTTACTTTTTGTTTGATTTTTTTAATAATCTTTTTTACACGAGTTTAGCATAGCATACTCCGTTTTTGCACTCGGTTATTTCTACCGTGTGCATCTCACCGCCAAGATGTCTGTCGGAGGGAACGCTTACCTCTATAAAGTTTGCCGTGTGACCGACCGATCTTCCGTTTTCAAAGCTTTCAAAGAGCACTTGAGTCCTTTTGGCTTTCGGCAGTAAACGCGCTATCGCCTCGTCTCTTACCTCGTCACGAACCTCCGAGAGCGTCCTTACTCTGTCGTGCTTGACTGCATCCGGGATCTGCCCGTTGTAATAAGCCGCAGGAGTGCCCGGACGCCTTGAATACGGGAAGATATGCATAAACAAAAATCCGGCCTTGCGGGCAAACTCTATGGTCTCTTCAAACTCCTCCTCGCTCTCTGCGGGGAAGCCGACCATCATATCCGTAGTAAAGGTAACGTCGGGCAGGTGCTTTCGCAACAGCTCGATCTTTTCCATCGCTTGTACGGCGTTGTATTTGCGCTTCATCCTTGCAAGCACGGAAGAAGAGCCGCTTTGCATAGATAGGTGAAAATGAGGCGCGAGCTTGCTTACTTTTGCGGCTCTCACGGCAAAGTCCTCGGTTATTGAAGAGGGATCGAGAGAACCGAGGCGTATACGCTCCAGCCCCTTGATCGTTGAGAGTGACTCGATCAGGTCAATGAGTGTGATACCGTCAAGGTCTCGCCCGTAAGACGCCGTTTCGATTCCCGTTAGCACGATCTCCTTGACGCCCGACGCACACAAACCCTCAACCTCTTTTATTACGTCCTCGGGGAGCTTCGATCTGATGCTTCCTCTTGCACTCGGTATTATGCAGTAGGTGCATCTTGACTCGCATCCGTCCTCTATCTTGACGTAAACTCTCGTTCTCGGGGCCGAGGTTATGCACATAGGCTCAAAGCCGCACGCGTCGATATCCGGCACGTCAACTATCGGAGTGTGCGCCGCTTCGTTTCTGAGAAGTGAGAGCGCTATCTCGGGTATTTTGTTTTTGTTGTAGTTTCCTCCGACGTAGGAAACGTTGCTTATCTTTTCAACTTCGTCGGGGGATACCTGAGAATAGCAGCCGCAGACCATAACTATACCTCCGCGCTTTGCGGCGCGGCGAATGATCTGTCTGCATTTTCTGTCACTTTCGGCAGTTACTGTGCAGGTGTTTATTACGTACACGTCACAGTACTCGTCAAAGGGCTTTACCTGAAAGCCGAGAGACTCAAATCCCTGTGCAACGGAGATGCTCTCGTACTGGCTCACCTTGCAGCCGAGGGTGTATATTCCGACGGTATATGCCATAGCTTTACTCTCCTACGATAGATATCCCGATAATTTTACCATAAATACGTATTGGTGTAAATAGCAACTCGAAAAAATATCTTGATTATATATCCGCGTAATGCTATAATCAACGGAGAACGAGCAAACGCTGCGGAGGAAATATGCGGATACTTGAGGTAAAACAAAACGATGCGGGACAGCGACTTGACAAATTCTTATCCAAAAGTCTCAATTCAATGCCGACGTCTCTTATGTATAAGCTGATCAGACTAAAAAAAATAAAGGTGAACAGAAAGCGCGCAGAGCCGAAAATGATGCTCGCCGTAGGTGATACCGTACAATGCTTTATATCCGAGGAGTTTTTTGAAAAGGAAAAGGGCGGAGACGCTCTTTTGTCGGTCACTCCTTGCCTTGATATTCTTTTTGAAGACGAGAATATCCTGCTTCTCAACAAGCCTGCCGGCGTTTTGTGCCACGAGGACGAGGAGGGAAATACCAATACCCTTATCTTTCACGTTCAGGCGTATCTCGCGCAAAAGGGCGAGTACGACGCGCAAAACGAGCTTTCCTTTGCCCCTGCTCTTTGCAACAGAATTGACAGAAATACGTCGGGTATAGTTATAGCGGCAAAAAACGCCGCCGCCCTTCGAGATATGAACGAAAGAATAAAAAACGGAGAGGTCACGAAAAAATACCTCTGTGCCGTTCATGGAATTCCCAAAAAGAGAGAGAGCGTAGAGGTCGCGTATCTCTTGAAGAATAACGACACCAATACCGTCAAGGTCTACCCCGAGAATAACCACCCGCGACAAGCAAAGGTTATAAAAACGGGCTACAAGGTGCTATCGGAGAAGGGCGGAGCGTCACTTGTCGAGGTGCGTCTCTATACGGGCAGAACTCACCAGATACGAGCGCATATGGAGTACCTCGGATATCCCCTTATCGGAGAGGGTAAGTATGGGAAAAATATTATCGGCAAGGAAAAAGGATACAAGCATCAACTGCTTTGCTCTTACAGCGTTACCTTTGATTTTGAGAAGAAGGACGCACCGCTTGACTATCTCTCGGGCAAGTGCGTCAGTATTCCGCCCGAAAAGGTCTACTTCGTGCGGGAGCTTTTTGCTGATAGCTTTTGATAGACACGAGAGCCAAAAGAAATAAAAACAAGAAAAAGGCGTCACCGCGGTGACTCCTTTTTTATATAGTTTGTCGTTATCAGTTTGCGAGCTTGAGCTGCTGCATAGCTTCGTTAATACGAGCTATATCTGCTTCAGCGGTAGGTCTTGCAGCCTGATACTGAGCAGCAAATGATCCTGCCGTACCGTTCTTTGCTACGTTGTAGAGAACGAGGTTGAGACCGCCTACTCTGTAGTAGTGTCCGATATCAACGAACTTGTTGTCAAGAATAACGGAAAGGGAGTCGATAGACTGGTCGTCGTGAACGTACTTACCCTTGAGAGTCTTGTCGTAGTAACCGGGAGTAATGGTATCTATCGCCTCGTAACCGAGAAGATCGATCGCTATACCGGTTCTGTCGATATCTTCCTGGTATCCGGGGATACAAATGAAGGAAGCAAGACCGGCAGAGAACGTGCAGTACCAGTTTTCCTGTGCCTCGTCATATTTGGGGTTGGGGAGAATGCCGTAGTTGGTCTTCATATCTCTGAAACGGGAAACCTCGTTTATAAGAGTCATAAAGAACATTGCGCGGTCTTCCTCAAATACCTTCCACCACTGTACACCGTCAAGCTTTTCGGTATCCTGGAAGTTGAGGGTAGTGTGAGCGGTATGTATATCGGTGTACTTGACCATTACGTCAAAGTTACGCTCGCTCTGGAGGCAAAGCTCGATCTCGCCATCATCGTTGACCTTTGCGATTCTGCCGCCTGCCGCCTGAACGGATGCGTACATCTCGTCGTTCCAGGTCATAAGACCGTACTTGTCCTTACCGGTCATAAAGCCGTCACCGTTAACGTCTCCGTCCTGAACGAGCTTTGTGAGTCTTGCGAGCTGGTCGAGAGTCCACTTACCGTCAGCAACGAGCTGATAAACGTCGGTGCCGTCGGTAACGTATTCCTTGTAAAGACCCTTGTTGAAGATAGTGCAGTACATATAGTCGTCAACGGTCGTCGTGATATCTCCGCATACGTAGTAGATAGTATCGGAGATGGTGAGTCCTTCAACTACCGTCTGGTCCCACCATGACTTAGAAAGGTCAAGGTTAGGAACGGAGTTGAGGTCGTAGAGATGGCCCGAGGTCGTGATAGGAGCTACCGCATAGGTGTTGATAACGCCCATGTCGTAGTTGTTCGTGCTCGAGGAGTACTGTATTTCCATCTTCTGAGCAGCCTCGTGGTTTTCTCTGAGGTCTTCCTCAACGGTGATAACGAGGTTGTATTTGGAGTCCATTCTGAGGTATCTCTTGTATATAGCCTGGCTCATTGCGGAACCAGAATCACTGTCAGCTTCAAAGTCGTTGGGGGTTCTTCCTGAACGGCTTGAGATGAGTATCTTGAACTCGTAATCGTCAAAGTCGTATTCGGTTACACTCGGAAGCTCAATGGTTTCCTCAGCGGTGTCGTTTGCGTCTGAAGAGCTCGTGTCTTTAGGTGTGTCTGTTGATGATGTTGACTGGCACGATGAAAGAGCAGCTGCGCAGGAAAGGAAAAGCATCAGTGCGAGCAACAATGAGACGATCTTTTTAGTCATTGTCATAAGAACATTCTCCTTTTTCATTTTGTGTAAGTGGGCAAGATCATCGGAAAATGATGACACTTGTCTAATTTACAAATACATCTTAATACAACAATCCCAAAAGGTCAATATATAATTGTAAAGTTTTTGTGATAAAAATGTATATTGCTTGATTTTTTCTGCCATTACAATTATAATTTGAGTATAAAAATGTACTTCGCGTATAAAAATGTTAATTGTGAGGGAAATTCCGTTATGTCGAAGATAAATTGCGACAATGAGAGCATCGTTTATTTTTCAAGATATCCCGAAAAAACGAGTCACAACGGACTTTACATAATACGTGCGGGCGAGACTATGCCAAACCCGTACTATTATCACGAAAGGCCTGAAAATTTCCTCTCCGACAAGGGAGGACTCTACGTTTTTGAGTACGTCATATCGGGACGCGGATATATCGAATGTGAAGGAAAGACGTATACGGTATCTGCCGGTGATTTTTACGTTCTCACCCGCTTTCACTCGCACAAATACTATTCTGATCCACAGGATCCCTTCAGAAAGATATGGGTAAATCTGCGCGGACCGTACATAAATTCTCTTGCCGATACTCTTGGTCTTGACGAGGGCGTTTACGTGCTTCATTACGATTCTCCGCAGCCGATCACTCAGATACATTCCTTGCTTGAGTCGTTCACCAATACGCCGCGCCATCGCGTGTTTGACAATATTGCGCTGATCGTTACGGAGATAATGCTCTCCGTAAATTATTCGCAAAACGATAGGGCGTCTATCGATTCTCCCGTTATCATTGAGATAAAGAGATATATCGACAGCGAGGTAAATATTGCGGCTACCGTCGACGATATCTGCTTGCAATTCTCAATAAACAAGTCCTACGCCATCGCGGCGTTTAAAAAAGCGTTCGGCATAACGCTCTACCAATATATGCTCGACAAAAAGATCAAGACCGCAAAGGCAATGCTTGAAAACGGAGTAAAGATAAATAATATAGCCCAGCTGCTCGGTTATTCCTGCACTCAGTCCTTTACTCACGCCTTCAAGGGAGCGGCGGGGGTGACTCCCAACGTCTATCGGGAGAACGTCTCGAGAAACAGCGGCTCGGCTACGGATTTTTGATAAAATACGGCGTTAAGATCGCCCGCGGGCTTTCGGACGCCGTTTTTCTCTTTGCACGATAGGTTTATTATACTGTAAAAATATCTCTTGATTTTCCGTTGAACGTGGTATAGAATTATGTTATACCGCCGCCGAGCTATACGGCGGCAAACAATAAACGACAAATAAATTACGAAACCGTGGAGGTAACGATGAAAAAATTACTTTTGTTTCTCTTGATTTGCGCGTCCGTTTTTTTGGTGATAGGATGTGCGCAGACGACCACCCCCTCCGATACGACCGATACGAACGGTACGGGGGATACTACCGAGGATGCGGGAGTTTCCAATATGCTGCCGCCCGATCCGAGTGCCGTTTTTCTTGACGGAAAAAAGGGTAACGACGAGAACGACGCCCTTGCGTCCGACCGTCCCGTAAAGACGTATGAGGCTGCGTTTGCGCTTCTGTCGGAGGAAAGAAATCATATCGTCGTTATGAGCTCTCCTATGATAAAGAGCACCTATTCCTTGCCCAAATATGAGGGGCTTGTCGTATTTACTTCGGTTTGGGACGGAGTTGATTATATGGTGGAGAGGGAAGCGGAAATGAAAGTCGGAGACGCCTTTTCTATAAACTGCGACGTTCGTTTTGAAAACATCAAGATACGCGCTAACAGAACCAGCTCGAATATATGCTTCAACTATCACAACGCCACGATCACAGAAACCGTTAAAACGCATAACAATCAATACTGTACGCTCAATCTCGTCTGCGGATACAACGTAACAGACGTTGCACTCAACAAGGCCGGACATATGACGGCAAAGGGAGTCAGCTACTCTGGAGATTGCACCCTGACCGTAAATTCGGGTGATTGGGACGCGGTCATCGGTGGTAATTACCGTGTTGGCTATAACTCACCGATGGGAACCTTCGACGGTAATATGGTCATCAATATAGGAGGAACAGCCTCCTTTACCTCGGGTGCTCACGAGGATGACGTTGAGGGACTCGGAGTGGCTCTGACAGGACATAATATAACCAAAGGAAAAGCTACTCTCAATATCAGCGGCGGTTCGTTTGATTGCCCCATTTTCGCTGTAGGAAAGGTTGGCAGATACTACAACTTCACCGCCGACAATGGAAAGAACGGAACTGACGGAACGCAGTTCGGACGCGACGTCAGATACGAGGCAGATATTTTTGTCAATATCAGCGGAGGCGACTTTACATCTTCCGCCGCAACTACCGTTAAGGCGCTTCAGGTTCCGGGTGATACGGCGCTTCACGGAGATTACACTCTCACCGTCAGCGGCGGCAAATTCGGCAACAATTTCACGTTCAGCGGCTTCGGAATAATCGGAACGACGACAGCTAACGTGACGGACGCATCAAAGGCGGTCTGCTTTGACGTTGTAAACGAAACGTCTACCCAGGCAAAAGAGCCTATCCGTATAGCTTGCTGCGGAGATAGTATCACGTTCGGTACTTGTGCAACGGATGCGACTGTCGGACAGTATTTTTATAAGAAAGAGAACTACTTCTATCCGACAGTACTTCAAAAGCTCTACGGCACGGATGCCGTCGTCGGAAACTTTGGATATCCCGGTTCAAATATCAGTACCTCCTACAACAAGTTCCTCAACTCTTGCGTTTACGCTTCTCTTTGTGAGTTCGACCCCGATATAATCGTGCTTGCTCTCGGCACGAATAATGCCGCAAATATGCCATCCGGTCAAAGTGCATTCCTCATAAATTACAGAGCGATGATCAAGGATATGCATACGCGTTTTCCGAACGCCAAGATAATTATGACAACGGCTCTTTACAGATGGGATATCGCGGAAAGAACTCAGATGGTAGATCAGTACATAATCCCCGCGCAGAAGCAGCTTGCAGAGGAGTTTGATTACGTCTATCTTTACGATGCAAATACCGAGTATATGCCCTACGGTAATACTACGTACTACAAGGACAAGCTCCACCCCAACAACCTTGGATATCAGAAGCTTGCCGAGGTAATGAAAAAGGGAATAGACGCGTTGCTCGCACAAGAGCAATGATCACCCTATAACGAAGAAGGCCCCGCAACCTACTCGGTTGCGGAGCTTTTTGTACAATGAAAACCACGCGATAGTCGCGTGGTTC
>JAZQXE010000104.1:0-2375 GCA_045632705.1 Eubacteriales bacterium
GGTTAGCGCCCTTTAGCACTATTTCACCGTATTTACAAAGTATGACTTCTTTCATCTTTACCTCACGCGGCGCTCTGCCGCATCTTTTTTCACTTATCGTATCTGCCCGTTGCCCGTTATCAGATACTTCTCACAGGTCAGCGCGCGCAGTCCCATCGGGCCTCTTGCGTGCAGCTTTTGCGTGGATATTCCTATCTCCGCGCCCAGTCCGAACTCTCCGCCGTCGGTAAAGCGCGTCGAGGCGTTTACGTAGACGCACGCGGAGTCGATGAGAGCTTGGAATTTCTGCGAGTCGGAGAGGGAGGCGGTGATTATCGCCTCGCTGTGATGCGTGCTGTGTTCGTTTATATGGTCTATCGCTTGCTTGAGCGAGTCTACGACGACGATCGATACGACGTAGTCGTTATATTCGGTGTAAAGGTCCTCTTCGGTTGCACGAGTGATGGCGGGGAGTATTCCGAGCGTTCTCTCGCAGCCTCGCATCTCGAGTCTGTCCGAGAGTCTCTCGTAAAAGCGGGGTAGGAATTCTCCCGCGATATCAGCGTGAACTACCAGCGACTCTGCGGCGTTGCAGACGGAGGGACGCGACATCTTTGCGTTTTCACAAACTCTGACGGCCATTTCGATATCGGCGTCGCGGTTGATGAAAATATGACAGTTGCCTGCCCCTGTCTCAATGCAGGGGACGGTGGCGTTTTCGTACACGCTCTTTATGAGAGCGGCACTTCCGCGGGGAATGAGAACGTCTATATATCCGCGCATCGTCATCAGAGCAAGCGAGGAATCTCTGTCGGTGTTTTCGATCAGAGATACCGCGTTTTCGTCAATGTTGAAGGAGCGGAGCACCTCTCTTATGACGGCGACGGTCTTTTTGTTGGTATTTATCGCTTCCTTGCCTCCGCGCAGAACGACGGAGTTTCCCGTTTTCAGCGCGAGAGCTGCTGCGTCTATCGTTACGTTCGGTCTTGCCTCGTATATCATACCGACGCATCCGAGCGGAGCGCGTACCTTTTCTATTACGATGCCGTTGGGGCGCACGCTGCGCTCACCCTCTCCGAGAGGATCGGGGAGCTTTGATACGTCTTTAAGTGACTCGGCACAGGAGGCGATCCTCGAGCGGCCGAATCTCAAACGGTCGAGCATGGTGTCTTTGACACCGTTTTCCTTTGCAGAGGCGAGGTCGATCTTGTTTTGCGCTTCTATCTCGTCGGCGTTTTCGACGAGTGCGTCCGCCATGCGGAGGAGCAGAGCCGTCCTCGTCTCTCCCGAGAGGGTAGAGTGCGACGCGCACGCCTTCTTTGCACCGCGGCATATTTCTTTTGTATATTCGAATACACTTTCTTTCATATCGTCACCGTGAAAAAGTAAAAGTTATTTTTTTGCCGAGAAGAAAGTACCTCTCGCATCTCCCTCGAGTACGGAATAGAGTATCGTCGGGTCGGTTCCCTTGACTATCATCATGGGGATGCCGGCGCTCGTTACCAGCTCTGCGGCTTTGATCTTTGAATACATACCGCCCGTACCGCGATCCGAGCCGGCGCCTCCCGCTTTTCTGTATATTTCCTCGGTCACTCCGTCAACGCGCTCGATGAGCTTGGCGTCGGGGTCCTTTCTCGGATCTGCCGAGTAAAATCCGTCGATATCCGTCATATTTACGAGCAGGTCCGCATGGCATACAAGACTAACGTATGCGGAGAGGGTATCGTTTCCGCCGAACTTTATCTCCTCATAGGAGACGGAGTCGTTTTCGTTTACTATCGGTACGCATCCCATCTCGATGAGAGTGCGGAAGGTGTTCTCGGCAGCCTCTCTTCTCGTGGGATTGTCGATAACGTCCTTTGTCATAAGTATCTGCGCTACCGTATGACCGTAGGATGGGGAGAATCTCTCGTATATGCGCATAAGCTCACTCTGACCGACGGCGGCGAGCGCCATCTTTTCTTCCACCGTCTCGGGACGTCTGTTGAGGTGCGTGCGTGCGATACCTGCACTGACTGCACCAGAGCTAACGAGAACTATTTCAATACCGCTGTTTTTGATATCGGAGAGCGTGCGCGCCAGAGCTTCGATACGGCGCAGATTGAGGCTTCCGTTTTCGTGGGTAAGGGTAGAAGTACCTATCTTTACGACTATTCTGTTAGCAGAGTGTTTTATTGAGGTGTTCATTTTTTCTCCGATTGATCACAAAATGATTTTTAATTGTAAAATTTATGATTTTTTTAAAAAACTATTTAAATATTTCCGTACTTATAGTATAATGGGGTATAATGCATTTTGTTGCTCGACACGCTTTGAGCAAAGGCATCAAAATCTGACTTTTATACATTTTTTAATTATATCACAGTCGTATATATAATGCAAGTGGTTTTTTGAGG
>JAZQXE010000105.1:0-3519 GCA_045632705.1 Eubacteriales bacterium
AACAATACTCAATTCCGCAGATATGAAAGCAATTCCTTTGTATGAAAGAGTGGGTTTCCATACTTCATCAACAATTATGTACATAGACCTTTAAATTCAAATTGATTTGACAATAAGACAAATTCCAATTTGTCGAACAGAATGAAGTAACCCCGACAGATTTTAACATCTGTCGGGGTTATCTTTTTGCTTTCTGTGGATCAAATTTTGCCTTAACGGGTCGCCGAGGACGTCGACCCCTACAAGAACGCGTCGCCGAGGACGTCGACCCCTACAACGGGGGGCGGGTCGCCGGGGCCGTCGACCCCTACAAGACAATAAAATTGCGGTATTCCGTCCTTTTCTTTTTCGCCTGTTTGTGCGGAAGCTGCGCAAGACGAATACCGTCGGGGGAGGAGGCTTGTGGTGAAAATAATTGACAAACGCATAGGGAATGTGATAAAATCAAGGATAGTAAAATACATACACGGAAAGGTATAGCAGACTATGAAAAAAAGAACACGCGGGGCGGCGAGAGTCGTTTCGCTCGCTTTATCCGTCATAATGCTTCTGTGCAGTTGCACGACGGGGGCAGTTACGCCCTCCGAGAGTGAAAACACCGACGGCACGACGCTGACGGAAGCTCTCGATACTATCGGAGGAAGCTACGACACGAGCGTAGATACTGACGCTGACACGAGCGCTGACACGGATGCACCAAATACACAAAATAACTGGAAAGAGGACGGAGCATTGAAGATCCTTACTATCGGAAACAGCTTTTCCGACGACACGATGCAGTACGTTTATCAGATCGCAAAGAACGTCGGAGTTGACAATATTTATCTCGGCAATCTCTATATCGGCGGTTGCTCACTCAACACGCACGCTTCAAACGCGCGCGCAGACAAGGGTGCTTACGAATACCGCACAAACGCATCCGGCACGTGGTCAACCGTGTCAAGCTACAAGATGAGCGACGCTATCAAGTCGCAGAAATGGGATTTCATTTCTATGCAGCAGGCAAGCGGCTCGAGCGGAATTGAGAGCACCTACTCGGAGCTCGGCTATCTCATCGGTTACGTAAAGGCGCTCTGCCCCGAGGCAACGCTGGTCTGGAATATGACCTGGGCGTATCAACAAAACTCCACGCACAGTGATTTTGCTAAATACGGCAAGAATCAGACGACGATGTACAACGCCATCCTCTCTGCCGTCAGCAAGAAGATAAAGACCAATGACGATATCGCCCTTATCTCCCCCACGGGTACGGCTATTCAGAACGCCCGCACCTCCTACGTCGGAGATAATCTCACGCGCGACGGCTATCATCTCACCATGGACCTCGGAAGATACATCGCAGGCTTGACCTTCCTCTCAAAGCTGACAGGTCTCTCCGTTGAAAACGTAACTTTCGCGCCCGAAGGAATAGACGATAATCTCAGAAAAGTCGCTATCGAATCTGCTATGAACGCGATAAAAGAGCCTGAAAAGGTTACCGCGTCGGCTTATCTTACAGAGCCTGCGTTTGACTATTCAAACTACACGCCCCTGGTGATAAATTGGACGCCTCACGGTTATTGGTATTCTTCTCATCAGACCAATCACCACACGATGATTACAACTGCAAGCAATAGTAATAAATTCTATGCTTCCCCCATGTTTACGCGTGAGGATATACCCGTCGGTAGCATTATCGAACTTGCAGAGGGCTGGCAGTACCGCCCTGAAGCGTGGAAGAGCACGGGCGTGCAGTCAAGCCGTCCCGCCATCAGCTCTTTGAGCAGAGTTACCGTCACAGAGGAATGGTGGGGCAGCTACACTCACCGCGCTTTCAATCTCTCAAAGGTCGGCTCACCCGTGCTCTCGGGTAATATGACCGAGATCGAGGGAGCACTCATCATCTGGATACCGAAAAATTAAACCTTCAACTGAAAAGATATTACCCGGGGGAACCTTTTATCAAAAAAGGTTTCCCCCATCTAAAACGACCAATATACTAACAATAGGAGAAGAAAATGAAAAACAAACTGCCGGCGCCGCTTGTTATTTTGATTGACGTTTTGCTTATATGCGCCATTCTCTCCACGTTTTGTTACTTTCATCATATAAAGATGCTATGGGGCGAGGGAGAAGCTCCCGTCGTCCTCGAGCAATTCACCCCCACGACCGACACCGACGACGATAACGACGATGGCGTTGACAAAGTCGATGCGGGGGATTTTGGCGCTTCTTTCCCTCATATTTTTACCTCATCTGCGCCCGTCACTCTTCTCGATGACGACGAGATAAGAAAATATGCACTCGACAACGGTATCACGCTTCAGGATCACCCCGACGGCAAGTTCATTTCCCTCTACCGAAGCAACGATATTTTCGTCAGCTTGCTGCGCGTTGACACCGACCTCTACTACGAGGGCACAAACAAGACCTATTACGTTGAATATTTCGTCTTTGACGTTTATATAAGAAATATAGAAAACCTCTTTACCGTAACGACAAGCAAGCGCGACTACTCGACTGAGGAGCTCATCGCAAAGGGTGAAAGAATGTCGGGAGGGCCCGTGGTCGCTACCATCAACGGAGATTATCTCGGAAACACCAATCACTGCCTCATCGCTGAGCGAAACGGACAACTGCTGCGCGAGACCAAACGCATCGAGAGTGACGTCTGCGTTCTCTACTACGACGGAAGTATGGAAACGCTCACGCCAAAGACCTACGATATAGAAAAGATCAAGTCTAAAAACCCCTATCAGATATGGAACTTCGGCCCCTCTCTGCTCGATGAAAACGGCAAAGCAATAACGAAGTACGATTCTTCCTCCTACGACGACCACGTCATAGGAAAAAGAAATCCGCGTGCCGCCATCGGCTACTATGAGCCAGGTCACTATTCCTTTATCGTAGTTGACGGTAGAAGCGAGGACTCGCAAGGCGTGAGAATGGTGCAGCTCGCAGAGCTATTCGAAGAGCTCGGATGCGTCACCGCCTACAATATGGACGGCGGAGACAGCGCACAGGCGTACTTCGGTCAGACGATGATACGAGGCGACGAGGAGCGCGGTGACGACCAGAGAAATCTGTACGATATCATTTGTATCGGAGAGGTGAAAAAGAATGAAGATAATTAAAAAGCTGCTCGGCTATGCCGCTTCCGCTCTGCCGCATATCAATATATCACTCGGCGTCGTTCTGCTCACGCTCGTTATCACCGATAGGTTTAACCGTGCGATGAATTTCGTAAATAACGATATCACAAAGGGTATGCTCGCAGTTTTCTGCTTGCTCGTCATCGTCGAGTCGATCATCTACTCGTACAGACAAAGAAAAGGCAAATAAAAAGAACCGTTTAGGCTCCTTCTCATAAGGATGTTTGGATAACCCAAAATTGTAGGGACAGGCGTCCTCTGTCAAGAGCAAGATTGTAAACAATTGTGCAAGAGGATTGTATACACATTTTATGTTTAAGTTTTACGCATTGGGAAGCCGAAGGGAGCGTAGCGGAGAGAGCCTTCCAAATGCTCCGCGCGGCTCAAT
>JAZQXE010000106.1:0-4932 GCA_045632705.1 Eubacteriales bacterium
AGGACAAGGGAACGGGCAAGGAACAGCACATCACCATCACATCCTCCACCAATATGAGCCAGGAGGATATCGACAAGGCTGTTAAGGACGCAGAGAAGTTTGCTGAGGAAGACAAGAAGCTCAAGGAAAACGTTGAGACCAAGAACAGAGCAGACAGCCTCATCTTCCAGTCCGAGAAGGCACTCGGTGAGCTCGGCGACAAGATCAGCGACGCTGACAAGCAGCCCGTACTTGACGCTATCGCAAAGCTCAAGGAGAGTGTAAAGGGCGATAACTACGACGCTATCAAGGCTGACACGGAGGCTCTTGAAAAGGCATTCTACGCTATAAGCGAGAAGCTCTACGCGCAGAGTCAGCAGGCAGGCGGCGAGGGTGACGGTGCATCTAATGCAGGCGGTGACGGACAGACCTATTACAACGCCGACTACGAAGACAAGACCGACAACTGATAAATTATGAGTTTTAGCCCGACGGGGAAATACCGTCGGGCAAAAACTGTATTTTGAGAACTGATTTTTCACGGTTGTATCGTGAGTATGGAGAAGCATATGGCTGACAAAAGAGATTATTACGAGGTGCTGGGCCTTGACAAAAGTGCAGATGACTCAGCGATAAAAAAGGCATACAGAAGCCTTGCAAAGAAGTATCACCCCGATATGAATCCGGGAGATGCCGAGGCAGAGGCGAAGTTTAAAGAGGTAAACGAGGCGTACGCGGTTCTCTCGGATTCCGAGAAAAAGGCGAAGTACGACCAGTTCGGACATGCCGCGTTCGATCCTGCCGCAGGTGGCGGCGGATACGGCTTTGACGGTGGATTTGGCGGATTCGGCGGCGATTTCGGTGATCTTGGGGACATATTCTCATCGTTTTTCGGCGGTGGCGGATTTGGTTCTTCTTCATCAAGACGCAACGGCCCGCAGAGAGGCGAGGACGTTTACTCTCGCATTTCGATCGGATTTGAAGAAGCAGCGTTCGGCGCGAAAAAGGAGATATCCTTTAACAGAATAGAAAAGTGTAAGGAATGCTCGGGTTCGGGTGCTAAAAAGGGAACGAGTCCCCAGACGTGTACCGTTTGCGGAGGTAGCGGAAGCGTGAGAACGCAGACGAGAACTCCTCTTGGTATAATGCAGTCAACGCACGCCTGTGATGCCTGCAGAGGAACGGGTAAGGTGATAAAGGACCCCTGCACGAATTGTCGCGGTACGGGACACGTCAAGATAACCAAAAAGCTCGAGGTGAATATTCCCGCGGGTATTGACGACGGACAGAAGATCGCACTCAGAGGTGAGGGCAACTGCGGAAAGAACGGAGGCCCGAGCGGCGACCTTATCATTGGTATAAACATTCGTCCTCACGCTATATTCGAGAGAGACGGAAACGACATTTACTGTGAGATACCGATCACGTTTGCGGATGCGGCGCTCGGTGCCGAGATCGATATTCCGACTCTTGAGGGAAAGCAGAAGTTCACCATTCCCGAGGGAACGCAGAATGCGGCTTCCTTTACCGTAAAGGGCAAGGGTATCCCAAGACTCAACTCAAAGGGAAGAGGAGATCTCATCCTCTCGATAAACGTAGAAGTACCGAAGAATCTAAGCTCTTCTCAAAAGGAGCTTCTGCGTAAGTTTGCGGAAAGCTGCGACGGAAAGCAGTATGCCAAGCGCACGAGCTTTTTCGGCAGATTGTTTGATAAAAACTGATTTCAGAAAAGGAAAATAATATGGACAGAGTGTGGACACAGCTTTGTGTAAAGTGCAAGAGTAAGGATCTTGACAACGTAACGTCAATGATGAGTATGCTCGACAACGGTCTTATGATAGAGGATTACTCGGATTTTTCTCTCAACGGAATGTACGGAGATCTCGTTGACGAGAGTATTCTCAACGCTGACAAGGATCACGCGACGGTTTCGCTTTTCGTTCCCTCCGAGAAAAATCTTGAAGAGTACGTAGCCTTCGTCAGAGAAAAGCTCGCGTATCTTCAGATAGACGCTGAGATAGAGCTGAAGGGACACAACGAGCAGGATTGGGAAAACTCGTGGAAGCAGTACTATTCTCCCATTTCTCTTGGCAGAATAACGATAGTGCCCGCATGGCAGAAGGAAGAATACAAGGTTGCCGAGGGTGAGCTTGCCGTATATATGGATCCGGGTATGGCGTTCGGTACTGGAACTCACGAAACGACGCGGCTCGTTATCCGTCTGCTTGACAAATATATGCGCGAGGGTGACAGTGTGCTTGACGTCGGAACCGGTAGCGGTATCCTTTCGATATGCGCCGCAAAGCTGGGTGCTGGCAGCGCGTTTGCGTGTGACCTTGATCCCGTTGCAGTAAAGGTAGCGAGAGAAAACGTAGCCGACAGCGGATTTACCAATATCGAGTGCGAGGTGTCAGATCTATTAAAGAGTGTCAAAAAGATAGACGGCGGATACAGAGTTATCCTTGCCAATATCGTTGCCGATATAATATTGAGACTGAACCCAGATATAAAGGCGTATATGTCCGACGACGGAATATACATTATCTCGGGCATCATCGCACCGAGAGCGGACGAGGTGCTCGCCTCCCTTACTCTCTGGGGCTTTGAGGTGATCGAGCGCATTTCGGAAAACGACTGGTGCGCTATGGCAGTCAGAAAGAAGAAATAAAGCGAAAAGGGTAAAGAATATGCCGAGATTTTTCGTTCCTACGGACAATTTTGACGGAGATATCGTGAGTATTTTCGGAGAGGATGCAAGACACGTCTCGCGGTCTTTGCGAATGGCAAAGGGTGAGTGCATCACCGTGTGCGATATGAAGGGATACGAGTACGAATGTGTCCTTGAGGAGTTTATCGACGATACCGAGGTCAGAGCGCGGATACTCGACAAGAAAAAAAGCGAAAACGAGCCGCCTTACGCTATTTGCGTATATCAGGGCTCGCCGAAAGGAGACAAGCTCGAGTACATAGTACAAAAGGCGGTCGAGCTTGGTGCAGCTCGTATCGTTCCGTTTCTGTCCGAGCGTTGTATATCCCGCCCCGATAAAAAATCGGGAGAAAAAAAGGCTCTGCGACTGAGCAAGATCGCACACGAGGCGGCAAAGCAGAGCGGCAGAGCGGTATGTGTTGAGGTCGGTGATTTTTGTTCCTTTGAAAGTGCACTTGAAGCGGCAAAGGATTGCGAGCTTAAGCTTTTTTTCTACGAGGGAGACGGCACGGAGCCTCTTCCGAGTGTGCTTGCCTCTTATAGAAAAGAGCACGGCACACCCGCGAATATTGCAATTTTCATAGGTAGTGAGGGCGGCTTTTCACTTTCCGAATGTGAGAGGGCAAAGGAATACGGCTTTACACTTTGCGGACTCGGCTCGCGTATCCTGCGCACCGAGACGGCGTCGGGATGTGTTCTTTCCTGCCTTATGTACGAGTTTGAGCTTTCAAAATAATAAAAAGGCTATAAAAGCGATCTCGCTTTTATAGCCTTTCGTTTTATCGGATAGTCTTATTCACTTTTTGTAGCGAGAACGTACACGTCCCACGCGGGAACGTATTTTTTCTTTCTCAGTTGGATATCATACCCGCTGAAATTGTCGTTTATCAGATTTACGAGTGAGAATATATCTCCCGAGCGGTGATAGACGCATACGAGAAGGTCGGGCATATACGTCCCGATCACTTTTTTGCTTCCGTACAGAGCCTCGCGCTCGCATCCCTCAACGTCGTACTTTAAGTAGTCGGGCGCTGCGTTTGCTAATATATCGTCAACGCTTGCAAGCGAGGTCGGCACGTTTCCATCGGCAGAAAAGCTCGAATTTCTGTTTCCCTGGGAGTTGAACATACCCTCGCCCGAATCGCTCCACGCACCGCAGTTGAGCGGCGTCACACGCGGCTCCCCTTCGGCGTAAGCCACCAGCTTTGCAAAGCTTTTTTTATCGGGCTCAAGCGCGTATATCTTTTCGATATTCGGTGCTTTTGAGAATAGCTCCCGACAGCTCTCACCTCGGTATGCGCCCGCATCGACGCATATCTTGTAGCGGTCGTATCTCAGTATGTCATCCTTGTCCGTCGGTGAGGAGGTGAGATAACGTATATCTCCCGTGAGCTTGAAATTCACGACCGCGGCAAAGACCTCTTTTGAGTCTTCGTCAGCGAGTGCGTCGTATGCTCTTTTTATCTCGGTATAGTTTGAATTGTAAAACTCGGCGTCGAATATATCCGTGCCGCTGACGGGGACGTCGGGGGCGTACAGTACCTGCTCGTCCGCTATTTTTTCAATGTTTGAGATAACGTCGTCAAGCGAAGAGCCAAAAGCAAGCAAAACGATGAAATCCTTGTATTTTTCCTTTGCTTCGCTATATGAGAGTACTTTTTTTGAATGGAAAAAGTGTCCGCGCACAAATCCGTCCGACGCAAAAAAGTCGCTGACGCATATCTCTCTTTTGTCAAGCTCCGCGAGTATCTTGTCAGCGCCGTTGCCCATTCCGTACATGAGTATCGGTTTTTCGGCTTTTTTCAGCTCCTGCCACATGTCCGTGGCAAGCGGGTAGGGGGGAAGTGAGAAGTTCATTTTTTTCGTCCTTTGTCTTGTTGACTTGAGCTTTTCTTTGTGTTATGATTATAGCATACAAAATAAAAGCACGGAGGTCAAGATATGGATTGCATTTTTTGTAAAATAGTCGTGGGAGATATCCCGTCAAAGAAGGTGTACGAGGATGAATACGTATACGCCTTTTACGATATAGCACCGCAGGCAAAGATACACGTCGTAGTAATACCGAAGGAGCATATCGCATGCTCTGCCGACGATATAAACGAGAGCAACTCTGCCGTTATCGCCAAGCTCTTTGAGGCAGTACCGAAAATAGCAACGGCTGCAGGTATCGAGGGTGGTTACCGTATCGTGAACAACTGCGGAGATAACGCGTGCCAGAGCGTTAAGCATATTCATTTTCATAT
>JAZQXE010000107.1:0-18046 GCA_045632705.1 Eubacteriales bacterium
TCGAACCCCAACAAACAGAGTCAGAGTCTGTCGTGCTACCGTTACACAATTCCTCTATATTGATGACGTCTTCTTGACGACTTTGCTATTATAGCAGAGTATTTTTGATTTGTCAATATAATTTTTTACATTTTTTTAAAAAATATTCAAAAAAACGCCATCGTTTTTTTCAGTAGCAAAAAGAAGCCTTGGTGAAAGAGAAAAGCTTCCCTTTATCATTTAGAAAAGGTAATCCTTCATAAGCTCCGTGAGCTGATTTCTCGATTCTAACTTTGCAAAGGTAAGAAGACGTTTTATTCTGTACTTGACCGTGTTTTCGGAGACGTGCAGTCTGTCTGCGATATCAATATATTTTTCTCGGCTGACAAGAGAGCGCATTATTTCAAGGTCAAGAGAATCGCATTTTTCGAGCACCTGCTCCGAGAGCACTATCTTGTTTATGTGCGGGTCGGAGAAAAAGCTGTTGCTTACAAGTCCGTTGTAACTTGTATTGTCGGTGCGGTTTGAAGTGGACAAGGGGATATTTGCGGTACTGTCTCTTACGTCTATTACACAATTAATTCTCGTTACGAATCCACTGATGAATCCGGATTCCGAGAGAGTGGAGTACATTCGTGCAGCTTGTACGCCTGCGTTTCTGCAATCGAGCAGTATCAGGGTGATGGTGCTCGTAGTGCTCTTTGAGAGCGATATATCTCCAAAGGATGCAACGAATATGTCGTAGGGGACTTTTATGTCGTTTGCCTTGAGCATCTGCAGCAGAATTGCAGTTGAAACGTCGTTGGTTCCTATGACCGCGTCGTAGTTTGAACAAACGGAAATGAAGCTTTCGCAAGTAGTTCTCGTCATTCCTCTGAAATAGAAGATATCCTGCTGGTCAAAACGCTCTCCGTCCTTTCCGACGTAAGATAGAAAGCTGTCTGCCTTGATTTTGTCCGCGGGAGATTCGAGACTGACCGCAAACAGAGCAACTCTCTTGCGGTGACAGGAGCAAAAATAATTTAACGTGTCGCGTATCGCTTTTTTGTAGTCCATCAACACGTATCCTACCGCGTTGAACTCATCCTCGTTTTCACATCCGACGAGTATGACCTTGACGTGCATATTGGAGAGCAGGGAATTTATACCCTTTGTCCAGTTGTACGAGCCGCATATGACGATAGCCGTGCCCGTGTATTTGATCTCGGGCGGAAATACGGAGCTGTCAAGGCCACATTCGATTATGCAAACCTCGTTGCCCTTGCGCTTTCCCTCGTCTTTTATTCCTTTTATATATTGGGAGGTCCAGTGAGAAGAATCTCCCTCCTGACAGAATACGTATATTGTCATAGTGTGCTCCTTGTCAAAATGGTATAATATTATATCTTATTATTTTGCGTTTGTCAAGACAAAAAAATCGATACGCAGAAAAAAATAACTTTAACTTGAATGATGAGCGGGGAATGTTTATAATGATATCATAGAAAAAATATTAAAAAGCATTATTTTGAAAATCTTATGCAAAGGAGACCATAAAATGTCCAAGAAAACAGTAACAGAGTTCAGACCGCTTACCATTCCGACCTACGAGCCCGGAGCTCCCGAGTCGCTTCCCATGTTCTTTGAGAAGAAGCCGTATCAGGGTGCAAGCGGACACCTTTATCCCATTCCTTTCACTACGAAGATAAGCGACGAGAAAAAGGACGTTACCTATAACGCAGCTATTCTTGAAAATGAGTATATCAAGGTAGAAGTGCTCCCCGAGATCGGTGGAAAGATCCAGAGAGCTCTTGACAAGACTACCAACTACGACTTCGTTTATCACAACGAGGTTATCAAGCCCGCAATGGTTGGACTTGCAGGCCCTTGGGTATCCGGAGGTATTGAGTTTAACTGGCCTCAGCACCACCGTCCTACCACTTATATGCCCCTTGAAGCAACTATCACTGAGGACACCGACGGAGAAAAGACCGTTTGGGTAGGTGAGGTAGATCCTCTTTACAGAATGAAGGGTATGGCAGGAATTTCCGTTCCCAGCGGCAGAAGCTACGTAAAAGCAAAGGTACAGGTCTACAACCGTACTCCTTACCCCCAGCCTATTATGTGGTGGGCAAACCTCGCCGTTGAGATAAACAAGGATTACAGAGTAGTATTCCCGCCCGACGTTGAGTGGGTAAACGACCACGACCGTAGAGCTATTCTTCAGTGGCCTATGGCAAAGGGCGTATACCACACCGCTCGTCCTTTCGATTTCGGTGACGGAACGGATATCCACGACGTAAGTGCCGTTAGAGTTCCTTCCTCTTACCTCGTTTCCAAGGGACAGTGCGATATGGACTTCGTATGCGGATATGATGAAGGAAAGCAGTGCGGTGTCGTTACCGTTGCAGACCATCACATCTCTCCCGGTAAGAAGATGTGGCACTGGGGAAATCACCCCTTCGGTGACAAGTGGTGCGCAAACCTTACCGATAACGGTTCAAAGTACATAGAGCTTATGACCGGTGTATATACCGATAACCAGCCTGACTTTACATGGGTAATGCCCTACGAGACGAGAGTATTCGATCAGTATTGGTACCCCGTAAAGAACATAGGCGAAGTAAAGAACGCTACTATCGACGCTGCAGTTAACTGCGAGATGAGAGACGGAAAGCTCTATCTCGGTTACTATGCAACCGGAGTATTTGAAGGATGCAAGATAGTCGTTAAGGAAGGCAACAACGTCATATTCGAGGATACCTGCGATCTTTCTCCCGAGAATACTTATGAAAAGTATATCGACGCATCTGTTGATTACGACAAGATCAGTGCAACGCTTACGTCTGCAGACGGCAAGCTTCTCGTTGGACATAAGCCTTATATCAGAGGAAACAAGAAGCCCATCGAGCCCAGAAAGCCCGCACTCCATCCCTCCGAGATCGAGACGATCGAAGAGCTCGTTATCAACGGCCAGCATCTTACCCAGTACAGACACTTTGCATACGAGCCCACCGATTACTTCCTTGAAGCACTCAAGCGTGATCCCGGTGAATCTCGCGCAAATACCGCTATGGGTAATTACTACCTCGGCAGAGGCGAGTTTGAAAAGGCTATCGAATACTACGACAAGGCAATCGCTCGTCTTACTCTCAGAAACGACAACCCTGCAGACACCGAGGCTCTCTATCACAAGGGACTGGCTCTGCGCTTCCTCGGAAAGCTCGACGAAGCTTACGACACCCTTTACAGAAGCGCATGGCAGTACAACTATATGTCCGGCGCTTACTACGCCCTTGCTTGCATCGACTGCATCAGAGGCGACTACGAGCTTGCTCTTGAGCACCTCGAGACCTCTCTGTCTGTAAACGTAAAGAACCTCAACGCTCTCAAGCTCAAGTGGGCTATTACTCGCGACGAGGCAGTTCAGGCACAGATCAATGCGCTTGACCCGCTCTTCGAGGTTCAGTGTGACAAGCACGAGTACTACATTGACCGCGCTATCGACTTTATGAACGCAGGCTTCAAGGATCTTGCAATTGCAGAGCTTGAAAAGGCCGATAAGACCAAGCCCATGGTTCTTTACTATCTCGCATACCTCAAGGGCGATCGTGCTCTCGTTGAAATGGCTGACGCTCAGCCTTGGGAGTGCTGTTTCCCTGCAAGACTCGACGATATCGCAGTTCTCAAGTGGGCAAATACCCCCAAAGCTGACTACTATCTCGGATGCCTCTACTACGACAGACGCCGTTACGACTGCGCTATCGCAAGATGGGAATCCGCAATCAGAGGAATCCCCACGTTTGGACCTGCTTACCGTAATCTCGGTATCGCTTATATGGATAAGAAGAACGACCTTACCGGTGCGCTCATTATGATGCACAAGGCAGTCGAGCTTATGCCCGAGGATACCAGAGCGTTCTACGAGCTTGTACAGCTTTACAAGAACGGCAACCTCTCCATTGACCAGAGACTTGCTCTTCACGACGCTCACGTTGCAGTATCCGCACAGCGCGACGATTGCACGCTTGACAAGTCCATTCTCTACACCGAGCTTGGAAACTACGACGCAGCAAGAGATATCCTTCTTGACCACCGCTTCCACACCTACGAGGGTGGTGAGGGTAACCTTACCCGTCATCACGCTTGGCTCTGTGCTCTGCGCGGAACCAAGGCTCTCGAGGAAGGCAACTACGAGCTCGCTCTCAAGGAATTTGAGGCAGGCTACACCTTCCCGCTCTGCTACGGAGAAGAGAAGAACTATTTTGCACAGGAGTCTCACCTCAACTACGGTATGGCGTGCGCATACGAAGGACTCGGCGACAGCGACAACGCTGCCAAGTACCTTGCACTCGCTTGCACCGAGACTTCCGCTCCTACTGAGATCAGCTACTTCAGAGCACTTGCACTCTACAAGAGCGGCAACGTTGGAGAGGGAAGAGCTCTTCTTCAGAAGATGATCGAAATGGGTGAAGCTCAGATAGCAAACAAGGATGTTCCCGCATACTACGGAGTAGGTTCTCCCACTCCTATGCCTTTCGAATACAACTTCGCTGAAAGAAATATCGTTAAGGGCAAGCTCCTTATCGCTTTCGGTAAGCTCGGACTCGGTTACGTAGCTGAGGCAAAGCAGCTTATTGAAGAGATCAAGATGCTTGACAGAACGAATTTCGGTGCTTATGCGTTCGGAGTTTACGCAAAATAAACGTTACGTTTCTATGTAAAAGAACGGTGACTCCGTTCTTTTACATAGATTAAAACGCCTTTTTGTGCAACGTGCACGAGGTTTGTTTCAAAAAACAAATGTTTTATTTTCAATGCATTGACTTGTTTTGATTTTTGATGTAAAATTACATTAACTTACAAAGTATAATAAAGGAGAGTATTTATGGCAAAAAGAATTATTGCAGCTTTATTGTTAACGCTTATGGTTCTTTCAGTATTTGCGGGATGCAAGAACAACTCGACTCCCGTTGATACATCGGGAAATAACAATTCAGGCGTTGACGACGGTACTTCCGAGGAAACTCCTACCTTGCTTCCCGAGGGAACCTGGTACAACGGTTATGAGTTCAAGGTTCTCGTTTCCGGTAACTTCAATAATAACGATTTCGAGTATGATGCTACCGTTCAGAACGTAGTAAATCAGGCAAAATACGACAGAATGGCAACCATTCAGGATAAGTATGGTGTCGGTTTTGCTGACAACGATATTATTGCTTTCAACTCTGCTAACGGTTCAGGTAAGGGATATACTGAGCTTCAGAAGGTATATAACACCCAGACTGCTGAATACGATATGGCAATGATAGGTACGTACGACGTATCTCAAGCGGCTTACTCCGGTTATCTCACAGACCTCAACTCCGATGAGATGCCTTATATCGATCTTACAAAGTCATGGTGGGATCAGACTGCTAACGCATCTCTTATGATAGACAACAAGATGTTCTACACGACGGGCGATATCAGCCTTACCGATAACATAATCACTAACTGCATTATGTTCAATAAGGATCTTATTGCTAATACGGACGGAATGAACGATCCCTATGAAATGGTAAATAACAACAAGTGGACGTGGGATAACTTCACCCTTGAGGTAAAGAAGATCGATCAGATGGACGAAGACGGTAACGGTATAATGGACCACAACGATAAGTACGGTCTTCTTACCTGGAACGATGCTTTGCTTGCAGCTTTCTCAAGCTCAAGAAGTGCTATTGCTTCCATCAATGCTGATAACGAGATTGAGCTTACTGCATACAACCCCACAAGCGTAGCTATGATTTCTGCGTATATTTCCCTTATTCAGAATGCAGGCAGCGTATACAACTATCAGGTTCTCGGTAATTCCCAGTGGGATACGGAGAGAGTAAGAATGTTTGACGAAGGACGTGCGGCTTATTCTATGACTACGTTCAATACCGTTCCCAAGCACAGAAACTCTCAGACCAACTTTGGTATTCTTCCTTTCCCCAAGCTTTCTGAGGAACAGGAGCAGTATGGACATCTCGTTTCTGCCTTCCACTGCCAGTTCGTATGCGTTCCGATAGTATACGATGATGCAGAGCGTACAAGCGGAATAATTGAGGAACTTGCTTACATAGGACAGAAGAAGCTTACTCCCGCTTACTATACTCAGACTCTCGTTGGTCAGTACGTTCGTGACGACGAGTCTGTCGAGATGCTCGATATCATTTTTGCTTCCGCTGTTTACGACGTTGGTATCTACTACAAGGTAGGTCAGCTCAGCAGCAACATAATGACTATGGCAAAGACCAAGCAGAACAACTTCACTTCTATTTACAATGCATCTCTGAATACTGCCAACTCCAACATAGCAAATATCAATTCCAAGTTCCAAACCATTCTCGGACAACAGTAAGTTATCCGCATTATACAAGTTATGAAGCGGTCTGCTCCAGCGTTTTGCAATTGCTGCCCAGACCGCTTTATTATTAACGGAGATACAAATGAAAAAAAGATTATCATTTTTGGTTCTGCTCGTCACTCTGGCGGTGCTGTTGTTGTCTATTGTTGCTTGTAACGGTACTGTAACTGATGTAACTACGGATGCCGGCACGAGCGCTGACACGGACGCGGTTACCCCTGACGGACCGTCTAATATAACCTACGTTGACAAGGGTGCCGTACATATAAACAAAATATCAGAGCTCAACAAAGAGAGCGATGAAGTTGATTCTCACGCGGGACTTGAAGCATACAGCTCTCTTGAGCTTAACAAGAGAGAGTACGCGTCTCTCGGCTCGTTTGACCTCGGCGGCATAGCTACGCCTTACTATCCGAGAGTCAGAAAACTCAACGACGGCTCTTATATAATGAGCTATCACGCAACGAGACTCGGTAGTACCGTTTACGTAGTTACGTCCAAAAACGGCGTCAGCTGGTCTGCACCCCAGGCAGTACTCAGTGCGGGAGAGCACCCGACGTACGACGACAAGATCTATTATATGACTCCCGATCTTTGCGTGCTCAAGGACGGAACGATTATACTCGTCAGCGCCTTCAGAGCAAATACCAACTATTCAAAGCACGTTGATGCAAACGGACTCGTCATCACAATGTCAAAGGATAACGGCAGAACGTGGTCGTCCCCTCAAAAGATATACACGGGTACCTGCTGGGAGCCGTTTATAATGCAGACCTCATCGGGAGAAATACAGGTGTACTTCACTCAAACGGGACATCTTCTCGCCATTCACGGTTGGAGTGCTGACAGACGCTCGAGCTGTGTCGGCTTGTTACGCTCAAACGACGGAGGAAAGACGTGGACGCAATGCGTTGACTACAGTGCGCAGATCGTAATGCAGGAATTCGTATATCATAAAAACGGTTACGATTATATGAACGACCAAATGCCCGTTGCAGTTGAACTCAACAACGGTACCATCGCACTTGTTGCAGAGTACTATAACGCAAAGGATAGCTACAAGCTTTCTTTCGCATATTCAACGGATAACTGGGCAAAGTCCCTCGGCTTTAACGAGGTCGGTCCCTCGACTCTCAGAGGAAGCGTAATGTCGGGAGCAGGTCCTTATATCGATCAGTTTATTTCCGGCGAGACCGTTTTGAGCGCTCACGGAACGAAGATGAGCACCTATATCGGTTCCTCAAACGCTACTAATTTCAAAAACGAATATCAGCCTTTCCCCGAAAACAAGGGACATTGGTCGAGCGTTTTCGTTGACTCATCTCACTCGGTTATAGGAACTATGGCAGCAACGCTCGCAGGTACTACCGACGCTCCTACTTCTACTGCGATCGACGTTGGCAGAATGTATCTCAACCACGTTATTTACGCAAAGGGAAGCACGATAACCTTAGACGGCAAAACGGACGATTGGGCAAACAATACCTCCGCTCTCTTTATAGGAAGCGATTCCCAGGCACAGATGTCTATGCGTTTCTCATACGATGAAAACTACGTTTACGTTCTCTACGAGAGACTCGACGATTATCTGATGGAAGGTGACGCTGAGGGTATCTATATTCCTCTCGAGGGCAACCGTTACTATCTGATAAAGATGGGTATAGACGGTGTTACCTCATCCTTTTACTTTGACGGCGAAAATATGATCAAAAAGAACGTTGAAGGTCTTGAATTCGCAGCGACGATAGTCGGTGGCGTGGGAGATAGCTCAAAGGATACGGGAAAGATACTCGAGATAGCTATTCCTCGTTCTATCGTATCGTTCGCCAGCGACGGAGTCTTTATGTTCAACGCTACTCTTTACAATACCGATAAGAACGCAAACAACAGCGACAACTTCTCAAACGTTGACACTACGGCGAGAAACACCTGGCAGAGAATATATCTCACCAAGTAATATTAAAATAGCATTTAGAAAAAGAGCAGACCTGCGTTTGCTCTTTTTTCTTTCGTCTCTTTTGTAAAATGATATTTATACGGTCATAACGAGCGGCCGTGCATAATATAATTTGAATGTATATCATAAAAAAGGGCGGGGGAAAAATGATCGATACATCAATATACAGCGATATTGCGGGACGTACTAGCGGAGATATCTATATAGGAGTGGTAGGCCCCGTAAGAACGGGAAAAAGTACTCTTATCAAGCGGTTTCTTGAAACTGCCGTAGTCCCATTGATTGAAAATGAATTTGACAGACAGCGTACGATTGACGAAATGCCGCAATCTGCCGCGGGAAAGACCGTAATGACGACAGAGCCGAAATTCGTGCCCGACGAGGCGGTACGGATAAAGACGAAGGATAACTCGGAATTGAGCATTAAATTCGTTGATTGCGTCGGATACGTCGTGGACGAAGCACTTGGTCTTATCGAGGACGGATCTCCGCGAATGGTACGCACGCCTTGGCGTGAGGAGGCGCTTCCTTTCAGTGAGGCGGCGGCAATGGGAACCGACAAGGTAATAAAGGAACATTCGACGATCGCGTTGCTCGTAACGACTGACGGTAGTATAACCGATATACCCCGTGAGAGCTACGTTGAAGCCGAGGAAAAGATAGTAGGAGAGCTAAAAGCGAGAAACAAGCCTTTTGCCCTCGTCGTGAATTGCACGGATCCTGAGAGCGACAGCTCTCGCGAGCTTGCGCTTTCTCTTGAAAAGAAATACGGAGCGCCGACCGCACTTGTAAATTGCCTTGAATGTGAGGCAGACGATTTTTGTGCCATTCTTTCCTTGATACTTGAGAGCTTTCCTGCAAAAGAGGTCAGCTTTGAATTCCCCGCGTGGATGACGAGTCTTGAGTCGGAGCATTGGCTCGTTACGTCTTTGCGCCGGGACATTAGGGAGAAAATAAAGGATCTGCACACGATGTCCGATTTTCAAAACGTCTTTTCGAATGATAGAGAATGGGAATATGCTAATGACGTAACTCTTTCGAGCATCGATATGGGAAAAGGAAAAGTAAAATATAAAGTAAACGTAGACAGAGATCTCTATTTCAGAGTGATCGGCGAGATAGCCGGATGCGAGATAAACTGTGAAAGGGAGCTCGTATCACAATTGCGCGAGCTATGCGAGGTCAGGAAAAGGTACGAAAAAGTAGCAGCGGCACTTGACGAGGTGAACGAAAAGGGCTACGGAATCGTTATGCCGGATATATCCGAGCTTACTCTGAAAGAACCGCAGATAATCAAGCAAGCGGGCGGGTACGGAGTCAGACTGCGCGCATCGGCAAATTCAATACATATGATAAGAGCTTCTATCGAAACGGAGATAAATCCCATCGTAGGTAGCGAGGAGCAGTCCCAACAGCTGATAAATTATATGCTTTCGGAGTTTAGTGAGGAACCGTCGAGCATTTGGAATTCCAATATGTTCGGAAAGACGCTTTACGAGCTTGTCAACGAGGGATTGGTTGGTAAACTCCAGAATATGCCCGACGAATCGAGACACAGACTCTCCCAGACTCTTGAACGTATAATCAACGAGGGTAGCGGAGGGCTTATCTGTATTCTGCTTTAAAAAAACGCTTCCTTGTGTTTTGCACAAGGAAGCGTTTTTTGTGTTTTTGAGCATACTATTTTAACGTCGATTTTGAAAAAATGTTCTAAAGAATACAAAAATGCCGATTTCTACATTTATAATAAGTAAAAAAAATGTTTCAATAGTGTCAGAAACAACTTTCGATGATATTTTGATCGTTGAGGTGAGGTTATGTATACTTCTTTTTACAATGATAGACCTTTTATTGATAATGAATATCAGTGCGGTGAATGGATAGAGGATAGCGGGCTTGAGCCTGCTGCCGTTGCTTCTATGCTTCGCGCGTACGTTGCGGAAAATCAACAGATGAAGTCTCCGCTTCTCGTTGCCAATCTGTATAGGATACTTTTGTCAAACGCAAGGGTCGCAATAAACGAGCGCACGATGTTTCCCGACAGATTAAATCACGGCGTTGGAACTTACGAGAGGGGAGCAAGCTGGAGCGTCCTTGAGCCTATCCTGAACGAGAGGTATACGGCAACGTTTTTCCGTGAGTGCCACGCTATATGGGCGCAACGCAGTATGCTCAAAAACTGCGGCTTGAGCGTGCCCGATACGGACGTTTGGCACATGGTATACGATTGGCAGGACGTGATCGATCTTGGTGCTGCGGGACTTCTCAAAAGAGCAAAGGATCAAAAGGCGCTCTTTGAAAAAAACGGAGAGCTTGACGAGGATAAAGAGGTATTTCTTGACAGCGTAATAATTGCCTACGAGGCAATAATGACGTATATTCGTCGTTTGAGAGACGAGAGCGCAAAAAGATCCGTCAAGCGATATACCGAGGCACTCGACGTCTTGCTCGTCGGTGCCCCCGAGACTCTTTACCAGGTATTGTGTCTTTGCCACATTATGCTCAACGTAATGGAACTCGGCAAGGAAAGATGCCGTACTTACGGAGCGATAGACGTTATGTACGCGCCCTTTTACGCGGAAGATATCAAGAGCGGTAGAGAGACCGACGATAGCGTCAGAGAAATGTTCAGATATTTCTTTACGAAGGTAAACGCAGAAAAACGATACGCCGACCAACCGATATGTCTTGGCAAGGGATGGGTAGACGACGATTGTGACGCCGCCAAGCTCACGGTGTTGATGCTTGAGGCGTATAACGAGCTTGGAATACATAACCCCAAGATACACGTTATGTATAAGAGAGATATGTCGGATAAGCTTCTTGGCACTATTGCCGAAATGATAAGAAGCAAAAATTCATCTCTCGTTATCATAAACGAGGACGTCGTCCTGCGCTCCTACGAGATGCTCGGTATACCTCAAGAGGACGCTCAGAGGTACCTTCCGATAGGTTGCTATGAAATGGTCTTGATGGGACTTGAGGATGCTCGTATATGTGCTGCCTGGATAAATCTTTTAAAGGGTTGCGAATACGCGATAACGGGCGGGTACGATCTGTACGGCAAGCTTTTCATAGGTATGAGAAGTGAAGAGCCGAAGAGCTGGGAAGAATTTTTGAATACCTATTACGCATATCTGGCAGAGCACTGCGAGATAGTTAAAAACAACGTAAACGAGCAGTCAAAACATTCTTACGCCGCAAATCCTTCTCCCATATATTCGGGAAGCATCGCATCTTGTATTGAAAAGGGAAAAGACGTCTTTGACGGAGGGATGAAGTATAACAATCAGTCTATCAAGTGCTTTGCGATAGCAAGCGCCGTTGACTCGCTGCTTGCCGTAAAGAAATTCGTTTACGAAGATAAAAAGGTAACGCTCAAAGAACTGAGAACGGCACTTGAAAACAACTGGAAAGGCTACGAGCTTCTCCGCGCCGATATAATGAAAAACGGCGTAAAATACGGAAATCACATAAAAGAGGCAGACGATCTTGCCCATGATATATACGAATTTTGCGCGGAGCATATAATAGGTAGCGCAACGTCGGGTGGCGGTGTTTTCAGACTCGGTTGCGATTCCGTTAATATGAACGATATATACGGTGCGTGCACGGGTGCGAGTGCGGACGGAAGATTGTCCGGAGAGCCTCTGTCCAAGAATATGCGTCCCGTTATAGGAATGGAAAAGAACGGTGTCAGCGCGTTTATACTCTCCGTTTGCTCAATAAATAACGACGTTTTCGTTGACGGTGCGCCTCTTGATTTCGTGATGCATCCTACGGCAGTCGAGGGAGATGACGGACTTGACGCGCTAAAGGCGGTCATCCGCCTGTTTATGAAGCACGGAGGTATGGCTTTCCAGGGAAATATTCTGAGCCTTCAGACGTTGCTTGATGCCAAGGCACATCCCGAAAAGTATGGGGATCTTCAGGTCAGAGTATGCGGATGGAATGAGTATTTCGTCCACATGAGTGAAAAAGTACAAAACGATTTTATCAAGCGCGTGTCAGGGCTTGAAGAATAGTCGTCTTAAAACGGCACGGATGCGTGCGAGGGAGTCCCTCGTCCTCTGTGCTGTTTTTACTTTTGTAAACTGAAACGCCGCAAGTGTGACATAATGATGAAAAGCAGAGTGTATAACGCTTGTTTGATTCAGCAAAAAGACTCAAAAAGAATAAAAACAGTATCTAAACCGAACAAAAAAAGTATGGTTTTGCTTGAAAAGAAAAAATCAGTATGTTATAATTACCGTAAGTAAGTGAAATTTGTCCGATTTTGCTTGACTCGTTGTTCAACACTTTTTTCAAAAAATGGCGAAATCTTTTTGTTAAGGTGGGATAGTGTGAAGCTACAAGTAGAACAGTGTATGCATCTGAAAAGACAAAAGGTTGGTTTTGGGATATCCCGAGACGAGCTTTATTGCAACGTTTTTTTGCACTTTATCAATCCCATTACTATTATGCACAACGGCAAAAAGCTCCGCGTCAGTGCTAATTGCTGTTACATAGGTACGAAGGGAAGTCCGATATTCTACAAGGCCGAGCATATCTCTATGCTTCATAATTTTGTCCATTTTTTTGTTGATGACGTCGATGATCTCAGTCGTATGGGCTTGCCGCTCGATACACCTTTTTATACCGATCTTCAGGATGATATCACCAATACCATCGAACGTATGGAATGGTCTATGAGCGTCAATTCGAATCCATCGAACAAGCAATACGCTCCGCCAATAGAAAGCGCATTTGAGGACTTGTTGCACAAGCTTGCCGTCGAGAAAAAGACTACGAATATGTCGGCAGGATATTCTCAAGAGCATACCTTTGATAATCTCAGGACACAGATATACGTCTCTCCCGGGGACTGGAACGTCGACAAGATGGCTGATTTCGTTCATTTGAGCAGATCTCATTTTTCGATCAAATACAGAGAAATATTCGGCGTTACACCAAATGCGGATATAAATACGGCATCATTGCTCGTTGCGTGCCGCCTTTTGACTACGACTAATATCAGCGTCAACAAGATAAGCCGCAGCGTCGGTTATGCTCGTTCGGACTATTTTATAAAGCTATTCAGATCCAAATACGGATTGACACCTATCGAATACAGAAAATTCCACAGTTTTAAGAGTGAGGAGAACTAATGAAAAAATACAAAATTATGTTGTTTTCGATGCTTTTGCTTGGATTGACGGGAACGTGCATTCTCGCTTCCTGCAATTCCTCTGACACGACGCCTTCGACCGATACCGCCGACACGTCGGCTGATACCTCTGCAACGGCAGACTCCACCGATCTTTCATCACTTGAAAAGGTAGAGCTCGTTGACGGTGCTATCTACGCGATCAAGACCTCCGATCCCGAATATGAGGGATATGCATTGACAGTTGAAAACTACGGAACCACCGACAATTCTTATGTAAAGCTTGAGCTTTTCGGAAAAGAGTTTTCACAGCTTTGGAGAGTAAAGAAGAACGACGACGGTACGTACACCTTTGAGAATATGGCGTCACTTATGCATATGTCTCTGAGAAACCCCGATAGCTACAAAAAGGAGAAAAAGCTCTCCGTTTGTGTCGAGGGAACTAATGACGTCGCAAAAAAATGGAATGTATATACAACTGACGGTACGGCGGCTAACTGTGTAATACAGAACGTCTATACATCCAACGCCGTTACTACGACATACGTCAAGAGTTCAAAGATATTGTTCTCCGAGCAGACCAAGTACGAGGCAAACGCAAATCAGAAATGGACTTTTCAAAAGGTGAGCGACGGTAACGGAGAATATCCGTATCTTCTCGTTCTTTTGGGAGATTACAAAGGCTCTTCCAGCTGTCCCGAGATACTTTACTATGACGGCGTTTACTATAACTACAATATGACCGGTCCTATAACCCTCAAGACATCGACCGACCTCACGAACTGGACTATACACCCCGATCAATACGCTTTCAAGAACGGACGTCCCTCGTGGCTTTCGTCCGTTAGCGGCGGTACTGCTATCTGGGCACCCGGTGCTTACAAGATAGGGGATAAATATTTCCTTTATTATTGTACCTCAAGCTCCGGAAGTCAGAACTCGGGTATAGGAGTGGCAGTAACCGACGATCCCTCTAAAAACGATTGGACTGACAACGGACTCGTTATCCGTTCCTACCACGGAGTCAGCAACTTCAACGCTATCGACCCCAACGTATTCGTAGACGACGACGGAACTGCATATCTTGTATACGGATCATATTGGGACGGCGTCTTTATGCGCAAGCTTGATCCCGAGACGGGCAAGTTTGACGAAAACGATACGATGACGTATCATCTTGCTCAAGGAAACGGAGAATTTGAGGCACCCTATCTTATCAAGCGCGGTGACTATTACTATCTCTTCGTTGCAAGAGGCGGACTCAAGAAGGGAACTTACTACTGGGCAGTAGGCAGAAGCGAAAGTCTCTTTGGACCCTACGTCGACCAGGAAGGCAAAACGATGCTTACAGGAAACGGAACCCGTCTTACCGAATGGAAGGAAGGCGTCGTGGGAGTTGCTCACGCTCAGCCGTTCCTTGACATTGACGGAACATATTATATGGTATCTGAGTCTTGGCCTTATCGTAATTCCGAGGATAACGGCACTATACAGCTTCATATCAGCAAGATGGTATGGACGGAGGACGGATGGCCCGTAACGGTACTCGGTAAGAACGTTCTTCGCGAACTTGGTGAATAAAAAATAATTATATATACACACGAAAAAAAGAAAGGCGTAAAAAATGAAAAAGTCAACTGCGTATACCGACCGACATTTTATTATCTCTGATATCGACCGTCGTATATACGGCTCATTTGCAGAGCATATGGGTAGATGTATTTACGAGGGAATTTATCAGCCCGGTAATAAATTCGCTGATGAGAATGGAATCAGACGAGACGTTCTCGACCTTGTTAAAAAGCAGGGCGTTTCTGTTGTCAGATATCCCGGTGGCAACTTTGTATCCGCTTATCATTGGGAAAACACCGTCGGCCCCAAGTCCGAGAGAAAGACGATGATCGAGCCCGCTTGGAGAAGCATCGATACCAACGAGTTCGGACTTAACGAATTTATGGATTGGGCAAAGATGGCAGATATTACTCCTATGATGGCTATCAACCTCGGAACGAGAGGCGTTGATGCGGCGATTCACCTACTCGAGTACTGCAACCACCCCTCCGGCACTTACTACTCCGATCTCCGTCGTCAACACGGATACGAGCAGCCTCACAACATCAAGCTGTGGTGTCTCGGAAACGAGATGGACGGCCCCTGGCAGATAGGACACAAGCCCGCTGACGAGTACGGACGTCTCGCTTGGCAGGCAGGTAAGGTAATGAAGATGATCGATCCCGAGCTTGAGCTTGCAGTTTGCGGCTCTGCCGGAACGTCACTTCCCACCTTCGGTTCTTGGGATGCGACCGTAGTAGAGGAAACCTACGATATCTGTGATTACCTCTCTATGCATACATATTTTGATAACAGAAATAAAACTCCCGACGATACCCGTACCTTCCTCGGTTCAGGTATAGCGTTTGAGAATCAGATCAAGGACGTTATCGCGTGCTGTGACTACGTAAAGGCTAAACTCAAGAAGAAGAAGCAGATCAATCTCTCTATTGACGAGTGGAACGTCGTTTACCGTCCTCACGGAAAGGTACCGCCTATCGACTGGACGCAGGCTTCCCACGAGATAGAGGACGTATACTGCATGGAAGACGTTATCGTCGTAGGTAACTGTCTCATTTCTATGCTCAAGTACGCCGACAGAGTTAAGATTGGTTGTCAGGCACAGCTCGTAAACGTTATCTCGCCTATTATGACCAGTGATAACGGTGCTTGGATGCAGACCATCTACTATCCTTTCGCACACGCTGCTGAATACGGTCAGGGTAAGTCTATCAAGATCATCTTTGATAGCGGCGTATATGAGACCAAAAAGCACGGTGACGTACCCTATCTTGATGGTGCTCTCGTTGAGAACGAGGAAAAGGATCAGCTCACTCTCTTCGTTATCAACAGAGATCTTGACGATGCACATAGCCTTGATATCGACCTTCGTCAGTACGAGGGCTATAAGGTTGACAAGCACATCGTTGTAAATCACGACAATCTCAGAGCGACGAACACAGAAGATGCACCCTTTACGGTAGTTCCGAGAGAGAACGGTATCTCTGCTCTTGAGGACGGCAAGCTCAATGCAGTTCTCGAGCCTCACTCATGGAACGTTATCGTAATGAAAAAAGCGTGACCCCAAATTAGATAAAAATATTTTATATTTTAAATTTTAGGAGGAAAAAATGAAAAACGCAAAGAAAATTCTGGCACTGTTGCTTTTGATTTGTGTCGCTCTTCCAATTTTCGCGGCATGCCAAAACACAGATACTCCCGTTGATACCGACAATAGTGACGCTACTGTTGACACTTCAGACAAGGTCGATCCCAGCACTGTTAACGACGTTCCCGTAAACGATTACGAGGGACACGAGTTTACATTCCTTGTAGGAACCAACGTATCTACTTGCCCTCACATATTCACGTATGAGGAAGGCTCGGATAACCCCATCGACGAGGGTATCTACAAGAGAAATCTTACCATATCCAACAGATACAACGTAGAGATCACAGAAAAGTGGGTTCAGATAGACAACGTATCGGGTTACGGTGCAGCTTACACCGAGGTCAACAAGTCCTATCAGGCAGGCGACTATCTTTTCGATGCTGCGGTTGCTTCTACCTACGACTGCGGTACTCTTTCACAGAACGGTATGATCGTTGACCTTCGTACCTTCAACGAGTATCTCGATCTTTCAAAGATATGGTGGGACCAGGCTGCAAATGAACAGCTTACCATCTACGGCAGAACCTACTTTACCGCAGGCGATATCAGCTATATCGACGACAACTTTACATACGCTATAACCTTTAACAAGGAAATGGCAAAGAAGTTCTCGATTGAAGATCTCTACAAGCTCGTAGAGGAAGACAAGTGGACATACGACAAACTCTACACATATTCAAAGCAGGCTACCTCTCACGACGCCGTTGACGGTTTCTCCGAGAACGACGTATACGGTTTCCTTGGTTACTGCGATACCATCTGGATGGCATTCTCAAGTATCGGTTCTACGGTAGCAAAGGTTGGCAGCGAGGGTGGACTTGAGATCAGCCTTAACAGCGAAAAGAACTTTGATATGATCGACAAGTGGACTGAATTCGGTAAGTCTGAGGCATTTGCTAACTGGCAGACCAACGCAAAGTCAAAGGGCTGGAAGGCTATCTTCTCTGACGAGCAGGCATTCTTCTTTGCAGCTACCATCGACGGACACTACAAGCTCCGTGATACCGAGATCAACTACGGATTCCTTCCTTTCCCCAAGTATGACGAGCAGCAGGAAGAGTACCATGCAGGTATGTCTCCTAACCACATCTCTCTCTTCTGCATTCCCAACGTAGGAACCGATGAAGAGCGCGAGCGTGCTGCAATTCTCATTCAGGCTCTCGGACATGGCTCCGACATAGTTATGGAAGGCTTCTATGAAAAGAACCTTCAGGGTAAGTTCTTCAAGGACGAAGAGTCTTACGCTACCCTTGATATTATCTTTGCTTCCAAGATATTCGACTTCGGTTACTACTACAACGTTGGTAACTACCGTGGAACGATGTTCAACAACTTCAGAGACGGTGTATCCAACTTCGCTTCATTCTA
>JAZQXE010000108.1:0-14409 GCA_045632705.1 Eubacteriales bacterium
AGCTCTCTCTTTTCTGCATTTTTATGAGTGATATTCTTTGCTTCGCAAAGAGTGATATTGCCCTTCAGCAGTGATATTGTTCGGCTTCGCCTCACAGTGATATTCTATTCGCCATAAAACTCGCGTAGCGAATATCACTCGGCGATAGCCGAATACCACTGCGTAGCAATACAACTCGCCAAAGGCGAATAGAACTGGCGTGATACTCCGATAAGAGTATCACGCCAAGTCATCTGCATTTTTTTTGTTTTCTTTGTTTTACGCTTCGTAATCGAGAAGCTCAATCATGTCGTTGACGTAAACGTCTGCTACCTCTTTTATTTCTGCGATAAGATGCTTGCTTGAGTCGTCGTATACTCCGCAGGTGAGCATTCCCGCCTCGCTTGCCGTCTTTACCGCGTGCAGATTATCGTCTGCAAAAAGCACCAGAGAAGGTGGTACGCCGAGCTTTTCTGCGGCTTTTTCGTAGATAGCACACTCGCCTTTGGTCATATTGAAATCCTCACACGACCATACGTTGTCAAACAGATCCCAGATGCCGTTGTTTTTCAGACAAGGGTCAAGCGATACGTGAGGGCTTGCGGTCAGAACGTTGAGAGAAGCACCGCGTGCTTTGAGAGCAAGGAGCGTTTCTATTACGTTTTTCTTCGTTCTTATATCATGCTCGTAGCGGTGGAGCAGTTCTTTTTTCATTATCTCGAGTATTTCGTCGACCGTGAGCTTGACGCCCATTCCGATAATGTAATTCGCCGTGCCGACAGTACCGAGCGGCGTTATGACGTTTATTATATCGTCGTCGTATTCTATGCCTTCACTATCGAGTATTCCGAGAAACATACGGATATACGCGGGCATAGAATCAACGAGCGTACCGTCAAAATCAAATAGGTAGTGCTTGATCGCGCTCATTGGATCGCCTCCGTGTTTATAGGGTGCTCGTTTATAAATCTCTCCATAGCGTCAGCCGCGTCTCTCACGCATTTTATGCAAGGACGTGTTTTATAAAAATGGTCGGTACGCTCCGTAGGCACGCCGCCTACCTCGGCACGTTGTCTGCCGAGAATGTCGCGGCAAACGATAGAGCCGTTTTCTTTTTCAAATTCGGCACACAGCTGACGAACTCTTGCGTAGTGCGCACCTTTCATTTCCCCCTCCTCGGGCTTGTCGTATCCGTAGAGAAGGCCCGCCGTCATTACCATACCGCTGACAGCACCGCAAACCTCGCGCAATCTGCCAACTCCACCGCCAAATGAGGAGGAGAGCTTCAGCGCAACGTCAAGCGGAATACCGTAGTCCTCCGCAAAAGCTCCGAAAACTGCCTGAGCACAGTTGTATCCACAAACGAACAACTCTTCTGCTCTGTCTGCACGACTCATATATTTGTACCATCCTTAACCTTCGATATTTACAGTAGAATTATACATTACTTTGCTTGGTCTGTCAAGAAAAGAGGGAAGTATTGACGCGAAAAATGAATGTATTTGGCGTTTTATTATATATCGGCACATCGGAATGTATAATATTCACAGAAGTATACTTATTTGCCGGGATGCCTACGAGCCGAAAAACAAGAAAAAAACTGCCGAAAATCGCTTTATCTCGTCGGATATTCTATACTGCTATTGACTATTCGACAAGGTTTGTGCTATAATAACAAAAATATGTTGCAATATATACTAGGGCTTTGTCAAAAACAACCTAAAATGGCAATATATGACAACAAAAATGCAATTTATTCATTTTTTATACACAGCAAAGGAGAAATGTCTATGATGCTCAACAAAAAAACGGGCGTGATAGTGCGCGCGCTGACGCTTGTCGTATGCGCTGTGATGCTATTATGCGCCATGCCTGTTTCGCTGTCAAACACAAAAGCGGATACAGTAGAGCAGGCAGGAGTGTCACGCCTGATCAACGTCGTATACGACGACTCTAACAGTATGATCGCGTATACTGATCAGAATACGGGTAAAAAGGTAAGCTGGGACACTTGGTGTCAAGCGAAATACAGCCTCGAGGTCTTTGCATCCATGATGCAGGAAAAGGACGAGATGAACGTTTACTTTATGAGTGACTTCAATCTTTCCCTTGACAAAGCGTATTCGAAAAAGCCGACTATAGCGGGACTCTCGGGTGCGGATTCACAAAAGCAAAGTAACATATCGAAGATCCACAACACCGTTACGGATACCTCGGGTACTTATTTTAACGCAATACTCGCGGCATACGACGACCTTCAGAAAGCGCCTTCCTCCTACGACGAGAAGTGGCTTGTCGTTATAACGGACGGTCAGGAATTTACAGGCGGACAGACGGCGGATGACCTTAACAACGCAATCGGCGGTTGTGCTACTTACGGAGTTAAGACCATCTACCTTGCGATAGGCGACAACGTTATCAAGCCTAATGCAAGTGACTCCAAGGGCGTGTACGTTTACGAGTCGGATCCGTACGCCGCTACGAGCAAAAACGGAATACTCAATAGAGTAACCGAAATATGCCAGAGAATATTCCAGCGTCCCTCTATCACCGATGACGGTGGCAACGTAAATATTGGAATTCCCGTAAGCGAAATAATAGTTTTCGCACAGGGTGACAGCGTCAGCATTGGAGATGTGTCGGGAGCAAACAAGCACGTCGTGAGTGCCGAGATGAAGGAAACGGATATTTCAAAAGCTACGAAGAACTCAAGCTATCTCAAGCTCGCAGTAGCTACCAAGCTCTCGGGTACGATAGTTACCTTTACTCCGAGAGGTGCCGACTACTTCACGGAGGGAACTTATAACATTCCGATATCCGCGGATAATTACGTTATCTATTACAAGCCCTGCCTTGACGTCGTGCTCAACGTCATTGACGCTGACGGCAACAAGGTGACCGATTCTATTATCCCTGCGGCAGACTACACTATCGAGTACGGTCTTACTTACCCCAAGGGACACGCAAAAGCGGGCGAGATGGTAAGCACAGATCTCTTTAGGGTTGATTACACGCTCAGCGTAACAAGAGACGGAGTGTCGCAACCCGTCAAAGCCGAAAAGCTCAAGCTCGAGGTAGGACAGACCGAGATAAAGGTCACTGCCAAATACCTCAACTACATTTCCTCCGACAAGAGCGTAAAGTTTGCCGTTGAGGATTTCACGATAGAAAAGATGGACGTATCCCTTGATTATCATCAGACGGATTACGTTCTCTCAAAGATAGATTCCGACAACAAGGGTATCACCGTAAAGGCGACGCGTAACGGCGAGATACTCACGGGCGAGGACTGGGAAAACACTCAGATCAACGTCACAAGCGAGAAGGTAGACTTCAAGAGCGTCAAAAATGACGACGGTACGTTTACCATCTATCCTACTCTCAAGGGAGGAGACAGAAAGGCAACGGGCTCGGGAGAGGTCGACTTTACCGCTACCGTGAACATCACAAACGGATACAGAACGGTATGGAGAGGAGTTGCCGACGGTAAGATAAGCGTCTACGACGACGTAAACGCAACGACTCTCGGAGTTAAGGTAACTCCCGATAACAGCTCCGTAAAGAGTAACGCCTTCAACGAAGTTGAGCCTACCGCGACGGTAACGATCGACTGGGCAGGAAACAATCTCACAAAGGAACAGTACGACGCCCTTTCTCTTTCCGTAGCGATGAAAAAGGACGTTAAGGTGAAGGTGAGCGAAGGTGGTGCGGAGAAGGAGGTCTCACTCGTTGAGCCGACTATAGTTCTCGATCCTTACGTTGAGGGACAGCCCACTACCGCAAAGGTGTACTTCAAGGCAAACGGAGACTCCGAGACACAGAGAAAGAAGCTCGCATCCTCCGACAACTTCATCGTCACGGCAACCATCGACCGTGAAGGCGAGGTATCGACGGGAAGCTCCGAGTCGGATCTCGGAGTAAAGCGCTCTTACGTTTGGTACGAGATCGTAATACCGCTTCTCATACTTATCTGGCTTATAGGTTATCTTCCTTTCATCAAAAAATATCTTCCCGGCAAGATGAAGTACAGATATATGAACGTTGGCTTTGGCAGAAACGGAGAGAGATGGATCAGACCCTACCGCAGCTTCGGTACTTGGCTCTCGGTCATCATCCCATACGTAGCGGTAAAGGCTACCATAAAGGTGTCCTACCGACTCTCTGCTGCTATGACCGAGTCGTCGGTAGTATTGAAGATCAAGGCAAAGGATTCTTCTACCGCCGAGATAAGAAATGCAAAGCAGCTCCCCAGAGATATAAGAATAAATACGGGTTCAAGAGAGAAGCCGACGCTTAAATACAGCACTACGAGAATAAACCACGGAACTGCAAACGCGGTATCCTTTATTCCCGCAAGACGCTGACTTGATAAAGAAATATAATAAAAAATATATATCATCAAAAAGGAGACAACATCATGGCAACCAATACTAAAAAGGCAGCTAAAAAATCCGTGGGTAAGATGCCCCCAACCCTTCTCGTAGGTCTGGGCGGCACAGGATGCGACATTGTCGGAAGAGTATATAAGCTCGCAAACGAGGAGCAGAGAAAGTATATTCAGTTCGTTTTCCTTGACACCGACGCAAACGAGCTCAGAGAGAGAAAGGCGGAGGCTCCCTTCGCTCATACGGTACAGACCTCACGCAAGATCACGGTAGGTCAGGCGCTCCGTAACGACCCCGAGGCTTACGAGCACACCTTCCCGATCAACCCCCAGCTTATGAACAAGCCTCTGACTGAGGGCGCAGGACAGATACGCGCCGTATCAAAGCTCGCGTTTGATATGTGCGTAAGAGAGGGACGCCTCACGGGACTCCACGAGGCTATCAACAACCTCCAGAAGCTCAAGAGCGACGATATGGAGCAGTCGATACGCGTTCTTATCGTTTCTACTCTCGTTGGCGGTACGGGCTCGGGTATTCTTCTTCCCGTATCCCTTTATATCCGTAACTACCTTGAAAACGAATGTCATAAGAAGCCTATAATCAGAGGCTTCTGTATGATGCCCGATATCTTCTTCAACGACACGGGAAAGACCGAGATAGAGAAGAAGAACCTCCGTACCAACGCTTACGCTACGCTTCGTGAGCTTGATGCGTTCATTCTCAAGGCGGACAGCAAGCAGGATTCCGAGATCAGATCGAGATTTACTCTCAAAATGCCCAAGCCCGGCACGATCGACCAGTACGACGATTACGATCTCAATCCTCTTGATTACTGCTTCCTCTTTGACGCGCAGAACACCGACGGTGCTACACTCGACAAGCTCGAGGAATACAAGCAGCACGCAGCTGACTGTATCTACGCTTCTTCCGTCAGCCGCCTGCACAAGAGACTCAACTCCTCCGAGGATAATACTATCCTTGAGAGATGTAAGGAAAACGGCAGAAACCGTTACTGCGGTACGGGAACGTCCAAGCTCATCTACCCCTTCAATGCGGTAAGAGACTATATGGCGCTCAACTGGATGAGCCAGGCTATGACGGACGATTGGCTCCGTTACGACAAGAAGATAGAAAACGAAAAGATCAGACGTCAGCAGAGCCGTACCAGAGGCGTCAGAATGCCCGCTCTCAACGAGAGAGAGGCGTACGTTGACTACATCGAGAGCGACGTTGGACAGAACAACTCCTTTGCGCAGGCGATCTTTGACGAGTGCCACGATCTTCACGAGGATCTCACCGAGACGGCTCGTTGGCAGTCTTACTACAAGGAGCTGAGTGATTACGTTGGAAATTACTCCAAGGTAAGCCTCGACGTTGAGGGACTCGAAAACACTATGTCCATCATCAGCGGAAAGCTCGACGGAAACGATCCCAGTGACCTCTCCGAAGCAAAGAACATCTTTATCAGCCTTATCCAGCAGATGACCACGAGCTTCGGCAAGGCAAAGAAGCAGGCAGAGGCAAAGGCTATGTTCGTAGCTGACGGTATGTTTGCGATAGACAACTTTGACATTAAGTCAAAGCACAGAATAGAGCATTGGTTGCTCAACAACAAGGAAGTACCGATACACCCCAACTCCGTAAGATACTTCCTCTACAATCTCGAGCAGCTTCTTTCCCGTGAGCTTGACGCCCTCAACGCTCCTGCAGACCCCTCAAAGATGCAGGCTGACGATGCAGACGTTATGGGAGAGGGAACGCAGTCCTTTGAGGACGTAAGAGCCGTCGTTGAAAAGTTCTTTGACGAGCCCAGATACTCCGATATGAGACTCCGTACGTACGTAAATACCCTTGCCGTTCCTTCCAACTTCCTTGACGGAAAGAAGAAGAACGAATTCAAGGATACTATAAACGGACTTATCTCCGACTGTGACGATTACCTCACCAACGTAAAGACCTACTTTGAGCTTTACATAAAGGTTGCGGTCATCAAGCAGGCACTCAACTTCGTTGACAATCTCAGCTCTAACTACGAGGCGTTCTTCAATATGCTTTCCGGCGAGATAAAGAACATATCCGGAAAGATAGACAAGATCAAGGAAACCTACGAGAACCGCAGCGGCAGTCCTATTATGTACGTTTGCGCATCTCCCAACTGTCTTGATCTCGCACTCAAGGATTGCCCCAATACCGTTGATCCTATAGCTCTCACAGACGATTTCCGCGAGACTATGTTCAACACGATATTCAAGAACTCCGGTATCGACTCCGAGCAGGCTCAGAAGCAGCAGACGTCTCTTGTCAAGAAGCTCGTATCCGAGGGCATACTTGACTTCTGGAGAGAGACCGTTATCGATCAGTACGGAAACAAGGTCGATATGGATATCATCGAGGCACTTCTCAAAGAGGCTGAATATGAGGAAGGCTACTTCTCATTTGATGAAAAGAAGCGCTACGTCGATCAGAAGTACAGAGAGGCACTTCACCTCGCGGCTCCCTTTATCGAAAAGCCCAAGGGACAGGAGCCCTATGAGATCATCGCGTGCGGTATGAGCACCGAGATCGAGGACAAGAACGATATCGCAAAGAGCGAGATCCTTCGTTTGTTCGGTAACTTTGAGAGAGACGCTCTGATGGATAAGTATCAGGTGCTCTTTATGAAGGCACTTTACAATCTTAAGGTAAGCGACCTTCACAAGTTCGCACCTCGTGACGGACACGCAGCCGATCCCATCAAGGCAGGTTCTTACTACGACGACTACGTAGAGAGAATAGACAACGTTCTGCCCGACTCCGAAAAATCAAATACCATAACGCCTCACCTTGACAGAAGATGGCACTTCGTCGGAGTTATGCCCGATCTTGACGATGCAAACGAGATAAAGAATATAAACGAGGCGCAGAAGGCGTTCTTCATTGCTTTCGCTTTCCATTACGTAGAGTTCTGCCGCGATCAGTACAAGTTCGTTGATGCAAACGGCGATTACATCTCGGATAAGATCATCGTAAACGACGGTAAGTGCGATAAGCTCCACGAGGTCTACGACGCAATGAGCATCTCAAGACCTCTGGTCAGAGACTTCCTTGCCAGATTCAAGGAGACCGTAAAGGCAGAAAAATCTCTTGGAATCGGTAACAGAGACTTTACCTGCTCCGGTCTTTACAGAGCGATAGACAAGATGCACTTTAACAAGTACAACGTCATCCCCACCGTCAGCATACTCGAAATACCCCTTCTCTTCAAGGCGTCTGTCGGAAGCAACGCATTCAACGACGACGACGCAGTAACTATGCTTCACAACTTCATCGATATTCTCGAGGAGTATCTGTGCGAGTTCTACGACGACGTACACGTTCGTTACGACTATCTCGTAAAGTGGCTTGACGAGCAGGCTTCGCTTATGTTTGACAATATCGAGAACTACTACGATAACGGAGAAGACGTTATCCTGCAGAATCCTTTCTCAGACGTGCTTCTCTCACGTCTTGCAAACAACATCATCGGTAAGTTCAGAAACCTTTCTGCTTACAGCGACGATGCTGACGCTATCGCAGAAAAATATCAGCAGCGTTGGTCTTCCTTGCGCAAGATCTGAGAAAAGTAAAATGACACCCCCCCCCAGCCGTCCCGCACCCGCGGGCGCGGGACGCCAGAGCGGGCAAGGTCAAGATTAAGAAAGGAGGTTTTGGCGTTGCTGTCCATTCTGATAATAGACAATGCAATACTCGATCATTACAAAAAGTACGCATACTTTTTCGACCGTTTTGAAGACTTTGGCGACGTAGCCGTTTGCAACTGGAACAGACAATGCTCCGAGCGAGATCTCGGTGCGATGGTTCCTGCGCTTATGGATACGATAAAGAACGTCTCCGAGTGGAACGCATATATTATATGTGAGCCGCACGACTCTATGAAGTATCTTGGCGACGACTTCAAGATGAAGACGCAGTACTCGATAAATCCGTACGAGAGAGCTAACAGAGAAGACTACGACAAGGAAGAAGACGATCTTCTTTCCCTCGTTTATTTTCTCGGCGGACGCGGAGGGGACGACGTAGACTACATCGACCAGTACAGATTCAGAGCTTCAAGACCGAACAATATATATCTTATTACACCGAGAATATTCAAAACGATAAAGAGACAAAAGCTCTTTCTGCAGACCGAGATAACGGAAAAGACCGCAGGAATCTACGACGATCCGCAGGCGATCATTGCAGGAAAAAGAGACGTTAGTCTTGAATATTCAAACTTCTGGGAAAGGTACGAGTATCCGCCAAATTGCAGATTTATCGTTTACGACATACCCGAGCCCGACAACGTCAAGTATCAGGACTGTTGGTTCCCATTCTGGCTGACGGTCATCATAATGACGAAAAATAAATTCTCAAATTCTATCTTAGCTCCGTTCAAGCTGCATATTATCGACGTTGATATCGACGACTCGAAGTTCGAGAATTATATCAACAAGTTCTATACGATGCTTCTTGACAATATTGATATCAACAATCACGAGATAACTGCAGAGCGTGAGGCTATGGCGGCAGAAGCGGCAAGCGTAGACGTTACCCTCGGGGATAGCGCGACTCCCGTGTACGTTGATTTCCCTCACGTTGACGTAGGTGAGCTCTTTGCCAGTTCTATGAGCATAGGAATGGTAAAGGATAAGCCCGTCGTTGACGAGGTGGACTGGAAGGAGCAGATGCAGCGCACGCGCGACGCAATTGCAAAATTCTTCAAGGCTATCGCGAGAGGAAAGAACGAGGCTGTCGATTCTATGAACGGCACCTTCAAGACGGAGCTGCCGAGTCTTCTCAACCGCAGGATCACGAAGTACGACGCGGAGGACCTCGAGGACAAGATAAACGAGGACGAGCTGCGTATGATAGAGCTCAATACGGGTTACAGTGCGAGCCGTACCGAGTTTGAGAAAAGACAGAGAATAGCGGAAAAGATAGTTTCAACCTATATGAAGAGACGAATGACCAAGAAGGTAGCTATTACCCTCGGTGGAATATGCGCAGGCATATATTTCGTCGGATTCATTCCGTATCTTATCAATTCCGCATCACAGAATATCACGAGCTTTTTGATAGCTCTGGTGATATCCCTTGCGGCCATGTCCGTTCCCGTCGTATGTTCCCTTATAGCGTTAAAGATACTCAAGGGAAGAATGAGAAAGCTCATTATCGAGTACAACGGAGTAATATCCGAGTGCTACGAGGTCGCTCGTACGGGTTCTGATATTCAGGGAAATTATCTCACTCTTCTGCTCGATTATATGACCAAGTACCAGCTTATGACTAACGCGACCTTCGATAACGCTCACACCAAGCGTATCGAGCGTCTCGTAATAGCAAACGCGACCTTTGACGACGCTGTGAGCGAGTGTAAGGCGATAGCGTCCCTGCGCAACATTGAGCTCAGAAGAATAACCGACGCGTATGTTCAAAATATGATAGATTCCATGCCCGTCGGCGCTATCTATCTTTACGATGAAAACGACAGCTGCCGTATGGCGCTCAACTCCGTGGAAGAGGAGCTCTTCTCTCCGTTTTCTTTCACGAGCAACTTTGTTCTCGAGACAGAGGTGCTCTACGAGTGTGACGCCTACAAGACGAAGGAGGAGGCATAATGGAAACTTTTGTGACTATTTTAAAGTTTATCATAGCCGTTCTGCCTATCGTTGCGCTGGCGTTGGTAAATTTTCTTATCAATCTTAAAAAGGAAAAGAGATACCTTCAATTACCTCTGCCCGTCATCAGCCTTATCTACGGTATAGTTGCACTCATATTCGTAGACAAGGCGTGCGTGTTCGTACTTGACCGTGTTATCTATTTCCTCATTGAGAACGTCCCCTTTATGTCCTTCCTTGACGATATCAATTGGGCGTACGGTGTGATGTATCTCGCAAACGTACTTATCATCGGCGGATTTTTGCTCATCAAGTTCCTGCTTCTTCCCATCCTCAGCGTCGGAAAGCCGCACAAGAACAGAATAGGCAACTTCTTCACGTCACTGTTGTACACCTACGACGAGAAGGACGATAAGTGGTATATCAAGGAAAAGTTCAATCAGATAAAGACGCTCGTGTTCACCGTTTACGTGGGTGCGATGATATTCTCGTCTCTTCTGTTTGCGCTGACCTGCTATTTCGTATCGAAGGCAACCCTCAGCGTCCCCTTCTATCCCGCGTTTGGACTTCTCATTCTCGGTGAGATCTATTTCGTCCTTTGCGGAATACCCAAGGGCGGAGAGGACGTCGTCGAGATAGCCGAGACGCCCGAGGAGGACGACGAGGCGCAGGTCAACTACGCGTCCCTCGTTGAATTTTACGAAAAGTATTTCCCCGACAGACTCTCGGGAAAGGTAAAGCTCAACTCAGCCGAGCATAAGCTCGAGACGGCGGCGCAGCTTCTCCTTTCTTACCGTGACGAGTACGAGGCGACTGCCTCTCACGAGGCGAGACTTCTGTTTATGTATTTCTCAAATATGCTCATGTCAGGTCAGGAGCTTGACGACGGTATGATAGCGTCTGCGAGAAATATTATGGAAGGGAAGAACGTGCTTTATCTCACGCCTTTCTACGAGGATACGACAAAGTACGTGTTTATGCCCGTTACCCGCCACTTGATGAAGAATAAAAAGATACTGATCATCCTCGGAAGAACGGGATCTGACAAGAACGTCATCGAGTGGTTCAGACGCGGACTTTCAAGCGTCAATAACTTTGAAAACATCTGGAAGATAAACTATCTCTCGGAGGCTGACGAGAACTGCTCTATTGCCGTTTTGCCGATGAAGGATATGTATAACCAGAAGATACTCACCGAAAACGAAAAGTTCCTCGAGAGCATTTCGATGGTATTCATCATGGATCCGACGCGACTGCTCGGAACTATGCAGGTTGGACTCAGCAACGTCGTAGGATATCTTAAAAAGGGCGTAGAGCCGCAGTATATCGCATACGACAGAAACTGTGACGGTCTGGTCGACAGCTTGTCTCACGTTCTCGGCTCGAGCATCGAGCAGGTAGTTGCGAGCGAGGTAGGCAGCGCTACGACGGACGCTATCATCTGGGAGGCAGACGGAAAGAATCTGCACCACCGCCTTGGACTTGACAGTGCGAGATATCTCGGTATGGGTACGGAGATCGCCGCACTTGCTATTTCCAAGGACGTTGATAAGGTAAATTGGTTTGCATACGAGAAATTCCCCGCAACTGATATGAAGTGGATAATGTCGCAGTATTACGGGCCTCTGTGCAGAACGATGGAGATACCCGTTTCCCAGTCGGAGCTTGACAAGCACATTGAGGTAAGCTCGGATCTTTGGTCGCTCTCAAAGGGCGAGGAGAGATTCGTGATAGCGGAGGACGAGTACAACAACGCCTACGAGATAATCAGGCAGTTCTCATCCCGCGCTACCAAACAGGCGTTTATCAACGTTCTCAGCCAAAACTATCTCTTGCGCGACTATATGTCAGAGAATGCGGATATATTCACAAACGACCCCAAAGCAATACCGAACATATCTGCCGACTACCAGCGCGTGCGCATCAACGTAGTGTGCAGAATAGTTATGAAGCTGCTGAGCGGCCCCGTTTACGAGCAGGAGATCGTGGATGCACTTCAGCTTATCGGTATCAACAGTACCAACGTCTCAAAGGACCTTTCACAGCTGATATTCGACTGCTTTATCACGGATAAAGAGTCGAGCAAGATAAACCCCGACAGTATCCTCTTGTTTGAGAACAAGCTCGTCGTAGACGAGAAGACGCACAGAGCGCAGAGAAAGAGAGTTTATTCTATTGCTAACCCGAGCTTCGTAGACAGATTCCTCTCGCATCTTCAGGTCGTCTACTACGTTGCGGAGGATGAGCTTGACAAGAACAAATACCTCAACTCCATACTCTACGGACACGTTTATCAGAAATATCTGCCCGGTACCTTTACCGTATTTGACGGCAAGTATTACGAGGTAGTATCCGTTACCAAAAACTCCGGCGTTATAGTAAGACGCGCGGCAGACCATATTACCAAGCGACGCTATTATAGACAAATACGCGAGTATAGCGTGAACGACTTTGCACTTTGTGAGGATATGGCGTCTCGCACGACCTTCGGTAACGTAGTGTTTGAGCGCGGTACTGCCGATATCTCGGTAAAGACCGACGGTTACTACGAGCTCTCCGATTACGGTAATCTCAAAAATGCCGCAAAGGTTACCACGAGCGGCATACCGCAGAGAGACTACCACAAGAAGAACGTGATCAGATTTAAGCTCAACGGTGCCGACGCAAAGGTAAGATTTACCGTTGCGGCACTTATAAACGAGCTTTTCGTAACGCTTTTCCCCGATATGCACGAGTATATCGCGGCAACTACGATGGGCGTTGACGGCACTCTCACCGAGGGATATATTCCCGCTCTTCGCGTTTGTGATGGCGGTGTGGATGCGGCGGACGACGGATACGTCTATATCATCGAGGACAGCCTTATTGATATGGGACTGCTCATCAATGCTGACAGATACTTCTCTCGTATCATGGAGATCATCACTGACTACCTCGGCTGGCATACCGATACGCTCAAAAAAGACCTCGGCGAAGTCGAGGGCGAGGGCGAGATCGGAGAAGGCGAAGGAGAAGGTGAAGGCGGAGTCGAAGAGGGCGGAGAAGAAGACAAGAAAAAGAAAAAAGGTTGTCTTGGCGCTATACCCTCTGCTATTGGCGGCATCTTTAAGAGAAAGAAGAAAAAAGGTGAGCTTCCCGCAGACGAGGGTGGAGACGAGGGCGTCGATATCCCCGACGACGAGGGCGGAGACGGGGGCGGCGAGCCGAGCGGAAATCTCGTTTCTCGCAACGCCATCACGAGTGCCGACGTCGTTGACGACAACGAGGGCGGCATAACGGGCGAGGACGACGAGTCTGTGCGCGTAAACACCGAGACGATGAAGGCGCTTGGGTCCTGCGACAGAAAGCCGTACAGAGAGCGTTATTATCTGCTTTACGGCTATGAGACCGTCCCCGAGGCGTTTGACGTCGAGGCGACACTTGCTTACCTTACCGATTGCGGTTACGCCGATAACTATCTCAAAGGGGCACGAGACAGCGCGGCTGAAAGTCAGCTCCGTTGGTACAATACCCGCTTTGAGCCGGGCGTTCATTACTGTGACTTCTGCGGTGCGCGCCTTGAGGGTGAGATATCTATTCTCAAGGACGGACGCGAGCGTTGCGCAGAATGTGAAAAGACCGCTATCACCAAGGTCGGTGACTTTAAAAAGCTCTATAAAAAGGCACATCGTCAGATGGAGGATATCTTCGGTATCAAGATAAAAACGAAGATAAGTATCCGTATCACCAACGCCGAGGAGATCGCGCGTGAGATGGGATATGAGTTCGTCCCCGGCCCCGGATTTGACGGCAGAGCACTCGGCTTTGCGCAAAGACTCGGAAACGGAAAGACGAGAATAGTCCTTGAAAACGGCGCTCCCGCTATTGAAACGGAAAAGACGCTCGTCCACGAAATGACGCATTGCTGGCAGTACGAAAATATGCTCAACCTCTTTGATGAGAACAAAGATCTCGTCGTTACGGAGGGTATGGCAGTATGGACGGAAGCACAGTATCTTATGTGCATAGGACAAGAGGAAAAGGCGGCGGCATACGTTGAATGCAGACGCCGTGATCCCTCGGAGTACGGACAGGGAATGATAGCTTACGTAGAGAAATATCCTCTGCGCCGCGGCCCGAAGGCGAGAAATAAAACGCCTTTCTGTAAACCCGGTCAAAATCCCTTGGCTTAACGAGATCCCCAAAAGAACGAAAACACCCAATACGTTTCCCCCAGGAAGCGTATTGGGTGTTTTATTATGTTCGATAAATTGAAATTTGACGTTATAACTCAATATTGATTTCGTACTTATCGTCAATGAGTATGTAATTCACTTTATACCTTAAAGCGAGGTCATGTATTTCTGTATTATCCGCCAACACACTCTCCATTGTGCACCAATCATCATCCAAACGATTTTCAATGACGT
>JAZQXE010000109.1:0-33578 GCA_045632705.1 Eubacteriales bacterium
CGCAGAGACAAGAGACGTTCTAACGTTTGGAAGCTCGATATGCCCGGTATGGTAAAGTGCCCCAAGTGCGGTGAATTCAATCTTTCTCACCGTGTTTGCAGCAAGTGCGGCAACTACAAAGGCGAAGAAATAGTCAAAGTAGCTGACTAATGAATGAAAACAAAAGAACACCCAAACGGGTGTTCTTTTGTTTTTGTCGTATATCGGTATCAATAAAAAGAGAAAGCTTCCGCTGTGAGTATTGTGCGGAAGCTTTCCTTATTTCTTTTATTATGAGTTGTGTGCGCGGGGGGATTCATCTCTTTTTCTTTTTCAAAATAACGAGCAGGATAATTGAGGCGCAAAGGATAGCAATGGCAATTACACAGATGATCAAGGCGCCGTTTTCGCTTGTGGTGTCGGAACTTGTATCGGTATCCGTTACAGGCTCGTTTTTAGTGCTTGGCTTTGGGATATTGGTCGTGCTTTCGCCATCGGATTTATCCGTCGTATCTGTTACGTATTCCGAGTCTGTCGTTGTATCCTCGCCTTGCGGTTTAGAGTCTGTGGGAGTGCTGTCCGCTTGGGAGGTTTCTGCGGTATCAGTGTCGCTCACCGCGTCGTTTGTGTCGGGAGCATTTGTGGTGACGTCGTCCGTGACAGGTGGATCTGTGGCGGGTGGGAGCTCTTCGTCACTTGTGCTGTTTTCAATTCTTTTGATCTTATCAAAACCACTTATGCGCTCGTCTACCGATTTTGAGTTTGCCGTAATGTTGAGTACGGTATAGGTCGACGGAGGTGTATCGATCACGGGGAGATCGTTTTCCCATCTCAGAGGCTGCAAGTGCAGTCGTCTGAATGTGAATCCCGCATTTGTGTATGACTTTGCGTGATAGACGCACCAGGTTTCACTGCCGTCGGGTGAGGTGACGAATATCATGGCACCGGGGGAGAAAACTCTGTTATCAGTATTTGCAAAATGCAACGGTTCTTTGTATTTATACCACAAAGACGCGTTGAGAACGTCGTCAGTCTTTGCTCCGTTGAATTTTAGCAATCCCGTGCAGTATTCTTCAAGTCTTGTGTGACCTGCAGCGTAAGCGACGTAAAGTGTGCCGTTTGGCGAGATGAGAGGAACGGGCCCCTCAAGTATCTTTGCTTCAAAGGATTCGGTGTAGCTTGCTATTACCGTGGGGGTGCCTGAGAGCTTGGTGGGGGATGCGGTCTTTGTTATGATTATTGTTTGGGAGCTGCCGCATATGAGGTAGCGCGAGCCGTTCCATTCGAGGAATCGCGGACTTGCATAGAAGCGCTCCGGCTCTACCCCCTCCATTACTCCGAAAAATTCAAATCCGTCGGACGGAGTGTCTGCGCCTACCCAAACGTAGGGTTTTCTGTTCGCACTGACGCTCGCGGAATATGCGCAGGTTGCGTACATATACCATTTTCCGTCAAACTGATATAACTGAGGTGCCCAGATGCTTTCAATATTGCTTCCCGCAGTGCCGTCTGTGACCTTCCATACAAGCTTGGGGGCTGCGGAAGCTATATCGCAGAGATTGAGGGCCTTCTTCATAAATATTGCGGGTTTTCCCTCGACGTTTTCGGAATAGCTGTAATAGTAATAACCGTCGTTTGCAAGGACGACGGAGGGGTCGGGATATCCGCCGACGTTGTTGGTGAAGCTTATTTTTTTGTTTATCTTTTCATCAGTTTTAAGCTTGTCGGATAACTCAAGCTCACTGTGAGCACCGATCGACTCCGCTCCCGTTATAGTTGAGACGCGATCGAGGTCGGCGTTTTCTATTTTCAGTTTGTAAGTACCGTTGAGGGTAACGCTTGAGTCCTGTACTGCGTCAAGCTCCGCGCGAAATTCTCCTCCGTATACGTTTATGGTGAGATCTCCCCTTACGGTCGTTTTTTGATTCGTTGGCGCGCTGTAAACCGAGCTTGCGGCAAATACGGGGCAATTGAAAAGTCCTGCATAAATATTGAGCACGCCGTCTCCAGCCAGGTCGTTTTCACCGTTGAGGAAGACTCCGCCCGAGTAGGTGCCTCCGTAAATAGACAGCTCAATATTGCCGTTTATGGTATGAAGACTTGATGCGGCTGAATTTTTTCTGATGTTTCCTCCGTAGACCTTGTAGTAAAGTCCGTTATACAGCTCTATTTTTACGGGTTTTGTTCCCGTATTTCCTGCACCACCTACGCGTGCGCCTCCGTAAACGGACAGATCTCGCTCAACTCTGCGCACATAGGAGCTTGTCATATTTACGCTTTCCGTTACGAGCAGTGAGTTTCCGTTACAGGCAATGAAGGTGTCATTTTCAAACAGGAATACTTCAAGCCGGTCGAGCGTCGTGTTGCTTGACAACTCAAATCCGCCCTTTAAGGTAAGCTTGGCAGAGTTTGATATGGCGAAATTGCATCCGCCGCCGAACGTGGACAGAGTGATCGGCGCCTTAGCTCCGAGTACTGCTACTTTGTTTACCGAGGCGTCGGAGACGAAAACGACCTTTGTCTTAGCAGAGGTGCATTTTGCTATCGCTTCAAAGAAGCCGCCCATCGGAGATAGCGGGGATGAGCCGTCTCCCGTTGCGTTGTCTGAGACGTATATGATGTTTTCACGCTGCGCTTTTGCGGGGAGGAGGGAAGAGTATTTATCCGTGCTGTGAACGGACGTGCTTTTTGAGCTTGAGGTATCAAACGATACTGAACTGCCGATGCTTCCGCCGTAGAGTCCGATGGAGAAGCTTTCAGCCTTGCCCGATTTCGATGCGGCTATCTTTTTTGAGGTTATATTTCCGCCGAGTATGGAGACGCCGACGACGTCTGAAGAGCCTTTTTCGGTGGCGTAAATATCGGCGGATATCTCTCCGCCGTCAATTCTGACAGTGGCGGTACCGACGCTTTTCTTGCCCGATGCGCCGTATATCGTTGAGCTTACCTTGCCTCCGCCGATGACTACGGAGCAACCGTCGGGGGAATGACCGCCGCGCACGTTTCTGTACGTTCCCGACATCAGAATGATGGAATTCGCTCCGTTGGCGCTTTCTTTTGCATCTATATCGATCGTTCCGCTCGTGACGACGTCATCGACGCCTATGAAACGCGCTCCGACGTGCTCTTTTATCTTACCTATGCGAAGGTGGTGTCCGTTTGCGTTTATGGTCGATGCGGAAGTGGCTGATATGCGCAGATCTTCGATTGCCGTATCTGCACCGAGTGTGAGCTCTCCATTCAGAACGAGCTTGCCTGCGCTCGTATAGTCGCGCGATGCCGTCTTTGACGTAATAGTTATCTGCTTTTCGGATGAAGGGAGCGCTCCTTTTGCTGAAACCTCATTGCATATTACAATGCGTCCTCCCGTTTCTTTAAGCAGTGTGATGGCGCGGCTGATGCTTTTGACAGGTGAGGATGCCGTGCCGGAGGCAGAGTCGTTTCCGCTATTGCTGACGTAGATATTTGGAGAAAAGTCAACAAGCTTGCTCTCGAGGGACTCGGGGACGGTCTGATATGCCGTTCCGAGAACTCCCGTTGCGCGAATTGACGAAAGTGATGAGAAGCTACCGCCGTTTACGCTCAGATAACAGTTTCCCTCCAGCAGATAGGTGCTCTCTTCGATTATTCCGAGATTCTTGCCCTTGAAGGTACCGCCGTTTATCTCGACGTAAACGTCACCTATATATCCGCACAGGCGCTTGGTGCTGTTCATCGTAGGGTGACCGAGGGCGAATATCGAAGAGTTGAACTCTCCGCCGTTTATTTCAAGATGCAGATCTCCGAGTAGAGCTGCGGCACCCGCACCGCATAGTACGTCACTGCCGAGCACGTCAGTTTTTTGCGTTTCGTTACCTGCAGCGGTGAATTTTCCACCGTTTATGACTACGCGCAGATCACCGACGACACCCGTCAGGTTGGATTCGGTATTTCTGTAGAATCCACCGTTGAATGTATACCAAGTGCCCGAGCAGATCTCGATCTGAAAGTCGGAATACTGCGCTGTGAGATATGTATTGCTCGTCGCGGAGGTGGTGAGGTTTGTACCGCCAAAAATGGACGGGGCGCGAGAAGAGGTGTTTGTCGTGATACCATCACCGAATCTTACGTTATTTCCGCAGCAGAAAATGATGGGGGAAGAACTCTGATGTATATAGATATCCTTTATTTCCATATCCGAGCCGATATACAGATGTGTTGAGAGGGAAAGGCGGGCGCCTGACTCTCTAAAGTCAACGCCGCCATAGACGCTGGTTAGGGTGATCTTTCCGTTTGACTGAGGAAGCTTTGCAACGGAGGAGCTTACTGTCAGATTTCCCGATACTACGATAGTACCGTCTCCTCCGAGAAGCTCGTAGGCGCGGGAGATGCTTTTTATTGGGGTAGCGGCGCTCTCACCGTTGTTTGAGTCATTTCCCGAGTTTGAAATATACACGGCGGAGAGGGAGTTGTCCGCAGATATAAATAGGAATATTCCGAGAATTACAAGAGTGGCAATTAAAACCGAAGAAAAAATAGCGAATGTACGTTTCATTTCCGTTCTCCTCTGAAAAGTGAAAGGTGTTAGCGTATCTTTTTAGTCTGCAAGCTCGACGGCGGTATCGAGGGCTATCTCGATCATATCGGTAAAGGAGGTTTGACGCTCCTCGGCGCTCGTTGATTCTCCCGTTACGAGACTGTCGGAGATAGTGAACATGGCGAGTGCTGCTTTTTTCGCTTGTGCGGCGTTCATATATAGTGCCGCGCTCTCCATCTCAACAGCAAGCACGCCCATTTTTGCCCATTTGAGAGTTTGCTCTTTATCTTCTACGTAGAAGTGGTCGGAGGTGAGCACGTTTCCTACGTGGACGGGGCGGGGGCGTTTTGCGGCTATGCGAGCAGCGGTACGGAGAAGCTCAAAGTCGGCGATGGGCGCGAAGCTACCGTCAAGATCGTATTTGTTTGCGTAGGCGGAATTGGTACAAGTGCCTGCCGCCAGCACGACGTCGTAGAGCTTCATATCGCTTTGCAGAGCGCCTGCGCTTCCGATACGTATTATTCGCTCAACTCCAAAAACGTTGAATAGCTCGTAGGAATAGATGCCCATACTCGGCATACCCATACCGCTTGCAAATACGCTTATGCGGGTGTTTTTATAGTAGCCCGTATATCCGAGCATACCGCGCACGTCGTTAATGCATACGGCGTCGGTAAGGTAGTTTTCCGCTATGAACTTTGCCCGCAGAGGATCGCCCGGCATAAGCACGGTTTTTGCAAAGTCCTCGGGGGAGGCTTTTATATGAGGTGTTGGATATGATAAGAGCTGTGACATCGGCACGTTCTCCTTTTTTTACTGTATATTAATAGTGTACCACACAAGCGTTCTGATTACAACAAGATTATTTTGCGTTTCTGTGTGGGAGTGAAAAATGGCAAAATGCAAGTTGGCGACTTGCGAAAATGCATAAAAGCATCCAAATTCATATTAAACAAAGATAAAAGACGAGAAAAACTGCAATTTTTGCAATAAAAGACGACATAAAATTTCAAAATTGCATTGACAAGCAGGAAAAATATTGATATAATCTTGATGTTGACGTTTAAGAGGCACGATCGCGTGTTTTTATCTTGAACAGCTCTTTTTTAAATATAGGAGGAAAAGGATATGCTTGATATTTCAAAAAGAAGTAATCTTCTCGAGCAAGGTCTATACAAGTACGAGCTTCAGGACGTAGATCAGCCGAACTTGTACAGAGATATATATACCTATGAGGAAGTACCCAAGGTTGCATTCAACCACAGAAAAGTTCCGCTGAATATGCCTGATGAGATATGGATAACCGACACGTCTTTCCGTGACGGTATGCAGTCGCGTACGCCTTATACCGTTGAGCAGATAGTTGATCTTTACAAGATGCTCTCGCGTCTTGGAGGTCCGAGAGGACTTATCAGACAGACGGAGTTTTTTGTATACAGCGAAAACGACAGAAGAGCTATTGCTGAGTGTCAGGCGCTCGGATTTGAGTTTCCTGAGATAACCACCTGGATACGCGCTTCCCTTGAGGATTTCAAGCTCGTGCGCGATCTTGGTATAAAGGAGACGGGAATACTCGTTTCCTGCTCGGACTATCATATCTTCAAGAAGCTCGGAAAGACCAGACGCGAGGCGATGAATCTTTACCTCAACACGATTTCCGCGGCCCTTGAGCTTGGTATTCGTCCGAGATGTCACTTTGAAGATATAACGAGAGCGGATTTCTACGGATTCGTCGTTCCTTTCGTAAACGAGATACAAAAGCTCTCCGAGTCCTCGGGAATACCGATAAAGATCCGTGCCTGCGACACTATGGGATACGGCGTTTCATACCCCGGTGTTGCGCTTCCTCGAAGCGTCCCCGGTATAATTTACGGACTTCAGCACTATTCGGGCGTGCCATCCGCACAGCTTGAATGGCACGGTCACAACGACTTTTACAAGGCCGTTTCAAACGCGAGTGCCGCTTGGCTCTATGGAGCCAGTGCGGTCAACTGCTCTATGCTCGGAATCGGTGAGCGTACGGGTAATATTCCGCTTGAGGCGATGGTATTCGAGTATGCTTCTCTTCGTGGTACTCTCGACGGTATGGACACGACGGCTATCACGGATATAGCAAACTACTTCCAGATGAATATGGGATACGAGATACCTCCCCAGACGCCTTTCGTCGGTGAGAACTTCAACGTGACGCGCGCGGGTATTCACGCTGACGGAATGATGAAGGATGACGAGATATACAACATATTCGACACTAAAAAGATACTCAACCGTCCGGCAGGCGTTACCGTTTCTTCAACGAGCGGTCTTGCGGGTATCGCGTACTGGTTCAACAATCACTTCAATCTCGAGGGTGACGACCGAGTAGGCAAGGGCGACGAGGTAGTCGCCTACATCAAGAAATGGGTAGACGAGGAGTATGCGCAGGGCAGACAGACGTGCATAACCAATACCGAGCTTGAGCATCTGGCGGTCGAATATATGATACAGAATAACCATATGCACAAGGATAAGATAAATTAATTTCAAAATTGCGCTGATATAATTACATTATATCGTATAGTACTTGCATTATTTGTCGATTGGATATATAATAATACGGTAAAAAAACAGAAAATGCGGCTAATGCCGAATAAGGAGAAAAAATGGGACTTACCATAGCACAGAAAATTATTAAAGAGCACCTCATCAGCGGTGAGATGAAGGTGGGCGAGGAGATCGCTCTTCGCATAGATCAGACGCTGACGCAGGATGCTACGGGAACTATGGCTTATCTTGAATTTGAGGCGATAGGTATTCCGAGAGTCAGAACGGAGCTTTCGGTAGCTTACATAGACCACAACACCCTTCAGTCCGGATTTGAAAATGCGGACGACCACAGATACATTCAGTCCGTTGCGAAAAAGCACGGTATTCGCTTCTCGCGTCCCGGTAACGGTATATGCCACCAGGTGCATCTTGAGCGTTTCGGTATCCCCGGAAAGACTCTTATAGGCTCTGACAGCCATACTCCCACGGGCGGCGGTATCGGTATGCTTGCATTTGGTGCGGGCGGTCTTGACGTTGCGGTTGCAATGGGCGGCGGTGCTTACTACATCACGATGCCCAAAATGTACAAGGTCAACCTCACGGGTAAGCTCTCTCCTTGGGTAAGCGCAAAGGACGTAAGCCTTGAGATACTTCGCATCCTCAGCGTAAAGGGCGGCGTTGGTGCTATTATCGAGTGGGGCGGTGAGGGTATCAAGACTCTCAGCGTACCTCAGAGAGCAACGATCACGAATATGGGTACGGAGCTTGGCGCGACGACCTCTATATTCCCCTCCGACGAGATCACTTATGAATTTTTAAAGGCACAGGGAAGAGAGGCTGATTACGTTCCGCTCTGCTCTGATGCTGACGCAGTGTACGACAAGATAATAGACATCGATCTTTCAAAGCTCGAGCCTCTTCTCGCTTGTCCTCATTCACCCGACAACATCAAGCCCGCAAGTGAGCTTTCCGACGTTAAGGTAACGCAGGTATGTATCGGCTCTTGCACGAACTCCTCTCTTGCCGATATGCTCAGAGTTGCGGCTATACTCAAGGGCAAGACCATCAGCCCCGACGTGAGCCTCTCGGTTTCTCCGGGATCCAAGCAGGTACTCACGATGCTCGCCGAGTGCGGTGCGTTATCGGATATCATCGCTGCAGGTGCGCGTGTGCTTGAGTGTGCTTGCGGTCCTTGTATCGGTATGGGCTTCTCGCCTAACAGCGCGGGTGTGTCCCTGAGAACCTTCAACCGTAACTTCCTCGGACGCAGCGGTACTGCTGACGCTCAGGTATATCTCGTTTCTCCTGAGCTTGCGGCTGCAAGTGCGATAACGGGACATATCACAGACCCCAGAACTTTCGGCGATTATCCCGAGATAGTTATGCCCGACGCTTTCAAGATAGACGACACGGCTGTTCTTATGCCTGCTGACGAGGCTGAAGCGGCAGACGTTGAGATACTCCGCGGTCCTAACATAAAGGAATTCCCCCAGACCTATCCTCTTGAGGACAAGATATCCGCTCCTCTTCTTTTGAAGGTAGGCGACAATATAACGACAGACCACATTATGCCTGCGGGTGCGAAGATACTTCCGTACCGCTCAAACATTCCTTTCCTCTCGCAGTACTGCTTTGGTGTATGCGACAACACCTTCCCCGAAAGAGCAAAGGCGGCAGGACAGTGCATCGTCGTTGGCGGTATCAACTACGGTCAGGGCTCATCTCGTGAGCACGCGGCTCTCGTTCCGCTTTACCTTGGCGTTAAGGCGGTAGTCGTAAAGAGCTTTGCGAGAATTCACGTTGCTAACCTGATAAACGCAGGTATTCTTCCTCTTACCTTCAAGAATGCGGACGACTACGATAAGATATCGCAGGGCGACGAGCTTGAGATAAGCGGAATTTACGCCGGATTTGAAAAGGGAGAGGTAACTCTCACCGATAAGACGACGGGCGAGAGCTTTGCACTCGTTTGTGAGTTTTCCGACAGACAGAGAGATATTCTCCTTGCGGGAGGACTTCTCAAGTATACCAAGGGTAACTAAAGAAAAGGATACAGAATATGAACTACGAATCTTATATAAACGACGCGACGGCGAAATTTGAGGCGATACTCCGCGAGCAGCTCGACCGTGCGCAGAAGATGAAGGATGCCGCTCCCGCGCTCGATTTTGCCAATATGGACAAGATAATAATCGGTACTTGCGGCGGAGACGGAATAGGACCTATCATTACCGAGTGGGCAAAGAAGATACTCACAGGACTCCTCGCTGACGAGATAGCAAGCGGAAAGGTAGAGATACGCGACATTGAGGGACTTACTCTTGAAAACCGCTTCGCTTGCGGACAGAGTGTTCCCGATGACGTGCTCGCAGCAATCAAGGAGTGTCACGTTCTTCTCAAGGGCCCGACGACTACTCCTAAGGGAGGTACGGGTGGAAAAGACCTCGAGAGTGCGAACGTAACGCTTCGCCGTGAGCTTGACCTTTACTCAAACGTGCGCCCCGTATGCGTTCCCGAGCTTGGAATTGACTGGACGTTCTACCGTGAAAATACCGAGGGCGAGTACGTACTCGGAAGCCGCGGAATCGAAGTGCCCGATATGCTTTCCTGTGACTTCAAGGTAACTACCGACGCAGGTACGGAGAGAATCGCTCGTGCAGCGTTTGAATTTGCAAAGAATAACGGAAAGACCAACGTAGCGATCGTTACGAAGGCTAATATAATGAAGAAGACCGACGGTAAGTTTGCTCGCATCTGCCGTGAAGTAGCAAAGGATTATCCCGGAATTGAGGTTGAAGACTGGTATATCGATATCATGGCGGCTAACCTCGTAAATCCCGATATCAGATCCAAGTTCCAGGTATTCGTTCTTCCCAACCTCTACGGTGATATCATTACCGACGAGGCGGCGCAGATACAGGGTGGTGTTGGTACTGCGGGAAGCGCTAACACGGGTGACAGATACGCGATGTTCGAGGCTATTCACGGCTCGGCACCCCGTATGATCGAGGAGGGAATAGGAGACTACGCAAACCCCTCGAGTATCATCAAGGCAGCAGAAATGATGCTCCGTCATATCAGTATGGCAGACAAGGCAGACAAGCTCGCAGAGGCTATGAGAATTTGTACGGCTGAGGACGCAAAGTACGTCGTTACGGGTAACCGCGACGGTGCTACTTGTGCAGAGTTTGGTCAGTACGTCATAGACACTCTCAATACTCTCTAAAAAACGAAACGTGTGGATGGTCTCATCCACACGTTTTTTTGTTTGAACGTTAAACCGTTGATTTTCTTTTTTAGACTAAAATCGACGTCTATAATTGTGCAAAACACACAAAAGGCATCTGTTAAACCAAAATATACTGTAAAAATTACATTGAATTTTACATTGATATGAATAATAAAAGGTGTTATAATTATAAAAATGGTACTGTGGTAAAGCAGTATGTTTTTGAAAGGAAGAAAAGAATATGAAGAAAATTTTAGCATTCATTTTGGTTGCTCTAATTGCTATTCCTTTTACGGCAATGATGAGCGTAAGTGCAAGTGCGGCAAGCGTAATACCTGCTGAGCCCGTTGGAAACGAATCTGTTCAGGTTTATATCTACTACTCTACTACTGCTGAAAACGGCATCAAGTCAAGCGATTCCCACAGCGGTATGTCGGCAGACGAAGCTTTTGCAACGTGGAAAGTGCTTCTTGAAGCAATAAACATTTGCGGCGGTAGAGTTATTATTCCCGGTAAGGGTTACATCGGCGTAAGCTTTGAATTTTCAAAGACTGACGCTCCCGTTACTATTTCCGCATACGATAAGGTAAATAATATCAGATACGACGGAACACTTGAGGAAGCTCCCACGACCGAGGGCGGTGCTTATACCAACGGTACGCAAAGAGGTATGTTCATGATATACTCAAACTGTGTTCTTACCATATCCGGTGAGTACATATTTGAGGATATCAAGCTCATTGAGAGAACCGAGACCGGTGGAGCAGGTTCTGCGTATTCTCACAAAGGAACGAGTAAGATCTCTATTGCCCAGGGCGGTAAGATGGTAATCAAGGATTCCTGCGAGATACTCAAGATGACGGATGCTCCCGAGGGAATCATACTCAACGTTGACCTCGGCGGTTACGCTTATCTTCACCAGGTTGGATTTGAAAAGTACACCGGTGACGGTATCATAGTTATGGACAAGGCACTCTACAACAGCGACAAGATCACCGACGCTATGTTTGCAGAGTTTAACGGTACAGTAGTTGACGAGGACGGAAACGTTCTTCGCGGTGCGCCCCTGCCTGATCCTGACGACACCACGGCTGCTGACGATACGACGGTAGCTGACGATGAGGCTGACGATACCACCAAGGCTCCTACCACGACTAAGGCTCCCACAACTACCAAGGCTCCCACAACTACCAAGGCTCCTTCAACGACTAACGCTCCCACTGACAACGAAGGCGGAATCAACCCTGTTATCTTCGTAGTTATCGGTGCGGTAGTAGTTGCTGCAGTAGTAATAGTAGTAGTCGTAGTTTCAAAGAAGAAAAAGAAAGACTAAAGAGATAAAATAAAGATGGCGTGATGCTCATAGAGCATCACGCCATTTTCGTTTGTTATCGTTGTGCAGAAATATCAATAGTTGAGCTTTGCCGTTCCATCTTCAAGATACTCAACACCGTCAAATGAGGTGAAAAAAGCGTTTGCGGCGTTTAGGTATTCTTCAAATGAGGCGAACACGGGCTTGTGGTTGGCGATAACGTCTTTTGCTTTTTCCGCGTCGTTTGAGAGCATATTGCGCAGGAATACGTACTGTACCAAGGCGGAATTAATGCAGGCACAATCAAAATCGGTTACCATATAGTCTTTTCCATGTCCTGTGCCAACGACTCCTGAGCCGAAGGCGTGAAGGGTAGGCATAACGGTCGAAATATCTCCCATATCGGAGCATCCGCTATCCCATTGGTCTCTCAGGAAACGAACGGACCCTTCTGCATCTCCGACGACCTCGTGCATAGCTTCTATTGCGTATTTTGTCAGAGTCGGATCGTATCTACCGGGCATATATCCGTGATTGTCCGTTATCGTCACGTTAGCTCCTATAGATGCGGCAGACGCGGCGGTCGCACGGTTTATCTTTCTGTTTACGGCAGAGCAGACCTCTACGGTAGACGCTCTTACTTGATTTTCTATCAGTGCGGAGTCGGGGATGATGTTGACCGCTTTTCCTGCGTTTATCGTGATGGGATGTACGCGCACGTGATCGGAATCACGGAAGGTCTCACGGAGCGCATTTATAGCGCCAAAGCTGATATTTGCCGCGTACATAGCGTTGATGCCCTGACTCGGAGCGCCTCCCGCGTGCGCGGCTTTGCCTTTGAAGTGGGCGCTTTTTAATATGCATCCGTTGCAGCCTCTCCACATAGTAAAGCGGTTCTTTCCGCCTCCTGCGTGAATCATAAACGCTATATCGCATCCGTCAAGATAGCCTCTGCGGAGAAATTCCTGTTTTCCTCCGAAAAATCCGATGATACCTTTATTTCTGAGCTCCGAGCGGAAGTCAAGCTCGACCAGCTCCTCGGCGGGTACGATGCAGAGTCTGATGCTGCCGCACATACCGTCAAGCGCTCCACTCTCGAGCAGAAGTGCCGCCGTGCCCCACAGAGCTACGCCCTGCGCGAAATGTCCGCATGCGTGAGCTGCGCCCGTTTCTTTGTTTGCGTACGGATGCTCGGGGCAGGGGAGCGCGTCAAGCTCGGAAAATAGCACTATACGCGGGCCTGCTTTTCCCGTATCTATATCAATGTAAAAGCCGGGGATATCCTCGGCGAGAGTCATGGTATATCCAAGCTCCTTGTATGCTTTTTCAAGATATTTTGAAGACTCCCACTCTCTGTATCCGCACTCGGGATGAGTGAGCAGAAAGTCGAACATTTCCTGCATTTTGGGTTTGTAGCTTTTTAAAAGCTCGGTTGCTTTTTCGTTAGTCATAAAAACACCCCTTTCATACTTTTATGGTAACATTTTACGTTATAAAAGTCAATAAACCAACAGAGAAAACGTGGGTGTCTTCTCTTTCAAAAAATCAAAGTAAAATTTACAAATTATAAAAATGAGATGAAAGTGTATTGATTTACGCGTAGTCTTGTTGTAAAATGTTGTTATACGGATCGGTATACGATCTAAATAGAAGGAGAATTTACTATGAAAAAGTTTTTAGCTTTGATACTCGTAGTACTTATGGCTATTCCTTTTGGAGTAAGTATTTTTGCCGACGCTGACAAGATCACTCTCCCCGATATGCCTCGTGTTACTACGAACAACGTTTATTACGCCGCTGCATCAGGCACGGCAGATCCCATTCCTACGGGAGCTACGGTTACTCCCACTGCAGGATGGGACCCCGTCAACTATCCTGCAAACAATCAGATGTTCAACATACTCAAAACGGGCGGTACTTATATCGCTTGCGGTAAGCTCTACATAGGTGCTACCTGTACCATTGTCGCTACCGAGACACCTTGTCTTTTCACCGGAGTTGACACGCAGAACAACGTTGACTACAGAAGCAAGAACGCAGACGGTTCTTACCTCGTAGTTAATGCTGAAGGTGGAAACGACGGTCAGAAGGGTATGTTTATGATCCGTTCTACCACTGCTTATCCCGACGTTGCTACATTTATGGGTGACGTTATATTCGACAATATCTGTATCCTTGACAGATCCGGAAGAGGACAGAAGGTTTCTTCAACTCTTGAAGTCGGCGAAACAGGAAGAATGGTCATCACAAACACGGTTGACGTAGTTAAGATGCACGATCTCTACACGAACATCTCTGTCAAAGAGGGAGGATATCTCTTCCTTGACACGACAGGCTTCCAGTCCTACAAGGGAAATGGCGTTATCGTTCTCGGTGATACGATAAAGAACACGGTTACCGAGCAGACTTTTGCAGACTTCAGAGGTATCGTTGCTTACGCTGACGGTACGATCGCTTTTGATATGAGAAACGGTGGAAGTGTTTCCGACGATACGACGGCTGATGATACGACGGCGGCAGACGATACGACGGTAGCGGGCGATACGACGAAGGCTCCTACGACCACGAAGGCTCCCTCGACGACCAAAGCACCCTCAACGACGAAGGGTGACGATACGACGAAGGCTCCCTCAACGACAAAGGCTCCCGATGCTGATAATGCGGGCGGAATCAACCCCATTATCTTCGTAGTTATCGGTGCGGTAGTAGTTGCGGCGGTAGTGATAGTGGTAGTCGTAGTTTCAAAGAAGAAAAAGAAAGACTAACGTAAAATAGAAATAGCGGCGTTGCAGATGCAACGCCGCTATTTTTATTGTACAATGAAATACCCCCCCGTTTTACGGGGGGGATATTTATTTATGCTTTAAGATCACTTTGAAAGAAATTCAACGGTCTTTCTTGCTACCATAAGCTCCTCGTTGGTCTTGAGTACGTATACCTTGACCTTGGAGTCGGATGTGGTTATCATACCGTCCTTTGAGTTTTCTTTCTTCTCGGAGTCGAGGGTGATACCCATAAATGCGAGCTTTTCAAGGACTGCCGTGCGCACTCTGTGGCTATACTGACCGATACCGCCCGTAAACGCGATAGCGTCAAGGCCGCCCATAAATGCGGTGAACATTCCAACGTAGCCGACGATACCGTCAACGAATGTGTCGATAGCGAGCTGTGCACGCTCATTTCCTTGGTCTGCTGCGTCGATGACATCACGCAGATCGTTTGACACTCCGCTGACACCGAGGAAGCCTCCGTTCTTGGAAAGTTCCTTCATAACGGCGTCAAGAGAGCCGTACTGTGCTACAAGCTCGGGAATGCAGAATACGTCGAAATCTCCGACACGGTTGTTGTGGAAGATTCCCGATTGGGGGGTAGCTCCCATTGAGGAAGCAACGCTCTCGCCGTCTTTGATTGCGCAGATAGAGGAGGAACCGCCGAGGTGGACGGATACTACCTTCGTACATTCGGGCTCAAGCTCTGCCATCTTATAGCCTATATAGCTGTGTGATGAGCCGTGGAAGCCGTAGCGGCGGATGCCGTACTTTTCCTTCCACTCATACGGAACACCGTACGTTACGCGCTCGTCCGGAATAGTCGCGTGGAAAGAGGTTTCAAAATACGCTACCTGGGGGAGAGAGGGGTATCTTTCCTTTACCTGCTTCATCATAGCTATATAGATAGGGTTGTGTGCAGGTGCAAAGGAACAGAAGTGCTCCTGAAGCTCGATGAGCTTGTCATCTACGAGCTGTGCGCCCTTTAAAGCTCCGCAATGAACTGCCTTGTAGCCTACTGCGTCAAGTGCGTCCATTGAGTCAAGCGCACCGTATTCGGTGAGCTTAGAGAGGCAGAGAGCAAACGCATCACCATGGAGTGCGAATACGTCTCTTCCGCTCTCGGTGCTCTCACCTACGGTTATGCTCCAAGCACCTTCGGCAGCGCCGATGCTTTCGACCTCGCCCGTTGCGAGAACTTTTTCGTTTTGAGAAAAGTCAAAAAGCTTGAACTTGAAGCTCGTAGAGCCGAGGTTGAGGACTATTACGTTATTTACTTTGCTCATTTCGTTTTCCTTTAAAAATTATTTTAGTGTACAGATATATAAATTATCCCAAGTGCAGTAGTTTATGCACTTGCACTTGGGATAATTTTCACTTGATATTATTTACCGTATTTTGCGGCAAACGCTTTCATTGCCTTCTGGAAGCAGAGCATAGGTACTCTTGCACTTCCTGCGCCCATAAGACCGCCGAGGTAGTTGAACATACCGCCGTGGATCTCGGGGCAGATTCCGGTCTCAACGACTTTACGAATATCTATTCCGCAGGGGAGGAAGTCGAAGTCGAGGTTAGGAATCGGGAATGCGGGGTTGTGAGTAATGGTGATGTCTTCCATTTCTCTTGTGATAGCGATCGCTTCCTTCATCTTAAGTCCGCGCAGTGAGCAAACGATAGGAGATGCGCCTGCTGCAAGACCGCCCATACCAAAGCACTCAACTACGCAGGAGTCGCCGATCCAGGGGAGCTGATCCTTTTCCTTGAACTTGGATGAGGTGTAACGTCCCTTCATCATAGGTGCGGGAGCGGTGAACCACTCGTCGCCCATACCTGCTACCTTGATACCGAATTCAACGCCGTTACCGCAGATAGCCGTAACCATGGTGGAATATTCGGTTCCAACAGCACCGAGAACTGCCGCACGAGCAGCGCCCTGTCCGATGCAGTGGAAGAAACGGGGTGTTTCTACTATGTAGTCGAGGGTGTCGAGTATCTGCTGACGATCAAATCCCTCGAGCTTGAAAAGCTCGGGAAGGATCTTCTTGTCAAAGAGAAGGTCAGCTGCAGTCTGACGGGTGTGGTTCTCGTCGCCCATCTGCATACATTCAGCGAGAATGGGTTTAACTGCGATACCGCCCATCTTCTTGAGTACGGCACGGATAACGGGGAAGAACTCGTCCTTCATTCTGCGAAGATAATTTGCGATCTCCTCAGAGTAGAGTCCCCATCCGCAGAAGCCTCCCTGGTTGGGGCCTTCAGCGGGGAAGTCGGCAGAGATGATACCGGTGTTTCTATCTTCAATAATGAACATAGCAACGCTCTTTGTAATGATACCCGTACCCGAACCAACGGTATTGGTGTCAAGCGCAGATATGATCTTGATCTTGCCACTCTTGATGAGCTTTATTGCATCCTCGTCGTTGTCTGCCCAGCCCTCAAAACGACACGCAGAAACGAGTCCACGCTGGTGAAGCATTACCATATCCTCGTATTCAATGGGAGGACCTGAGTGAATGATAGTGTAATCGTCGAGTCCCTCGATAACGTCACCTGCGGGGAGAATGTCAACGAGGTAAGGCTGTGCGTTGAGAATGTAGGAAACTGCCTTTTCGTTTGCAGCCTCGATCTTTTCCTTTACCTCAGCGTTTGAAACTGCGTTGAGAGCGTCGATAACTGCTGCATCCTGCTTTATCGGAGGCTGCCACTGAAGCTGGGTAGCCTTTACGTTCTGGTCTACGAGTGCATCATAAAAGAACTGAAGACCAACGTTTATGACCTTAAGGTCGCTATTGTATTGTTTTTCAGCCATGATTTCAGTTCCTTTCTTCGAGCGCTGCGAGAAGAGCGCTTGCGATCTTCGTGCTTTCGTAGTTGGAATGAGTTACGATAACGCCTGCTTCTTCAAGCATCTTTTCAGCTGCGAGAGTATCCTGGGGATCCTCGAGAGATCCGCAGACGTTGGATACGAATATAATAGCGCCGTTGCGAGCGTCGTAAACTTCTTTGCAAGCCTTTGCAAATGAGCTTACGGGGTCAGCCGCAACACCGGGGCCCATAATAAAGTCCATAGTTACGACTGCAACTGCGGGATCTGCGATCTCACGGTTGAATCTCTTGAGCTTGAGTATGGGATCGAATACGGGGTGGGGTGCTTCTGCAGTGAAGTCCTCAGCACCGAGGTCGAGTATGCAGTGTCCCTCGCTGATATCGTGATCTGCAAGCTGCTTTGCATACTTGGTATTAAGGTTGGAGTTGAGGGCAACGCCCTTGTTGTGCTGGGTATAGTATATCATACCCTCTTCGGTAAACGTACCGCCGCTGAAAAGTCCGCGAACGTACTTCTGCTCGGGCTTGAGGCGAGCGATGCTCGTCTTTACTATCTCTGCGATCTCTTCGTCGGAGTAGCCGAACTTGGGAGCTTCGCCCTGGTAGAGCTCAACTGCCTTGAGAGCTGCTTCTTCAAGAGAGAACGTACCGTGTACCTTGTGTCCCTCAAAGAGCTTTTCGTCGCTTCCGAGGAATATAGCAACGACGGGCTTGCTTGACTTGTCAGCCTCGCCGAGTATCTTTGCCATTACGTCGAGGTTAGCAAGCTTTGAAACGAGAACGATAACGGCGGTGTTGGGGTCGTTTTCGAGCTTCTTCATACCTGCGAGCATCGTGATACCGCCTATCTGGGGAAGAAGGTCGTGTCCGCCCGTACCGATGATCTGAGAGATACCGAGTCCGCAACGCTCAATGATGTTGCCGACTTCCTGACATCCCGAGCCGGATGCTCCGACAATACCGATAGGACCGGGACGAACGATAGAGCCTGCACCGAGTGCAACGCCCTTTATAAGACCAACGCCACAGTCAGGACCCATTACGAGTCTGCCGCGCTCGTTACCGTACTGCTTTATCTCAAGCTCTTCCTCGAGGCTTACGTTATCGGAGAATATGAAAACGTCCATTCCGAGAGACAGAGCCTTTTTAGCCTCTGCTGCAGCGTATTCGCCGGGAAGAGAGATCTGTACGAGGTCGTAGGGATCTTCTCTGAGGTCGATATCGAGAAGTGACTTGTAAACTACGCTGTCGCCGTCAACGTTCTTGTGGTCGATGATGTCGATGATCATCTGCATTGCGGCTTCCATATGCTCCTCGTTATCTGCAGTACATGCAAGCACGAGGTCGTTTGATCCCGTATCCTCGGGGATCGTGTATCCTAAATCAAGAAGTACTTCAAGATTGGCCTGGGTACACATAGCAGCTTCGGCGTTTTCTACTCCGTCAAGCTGCGTTACCTTATCGCCTACCGCCATAAGTGACACGGAGTCAACGTAGCGGTTCTTTTTAACTACAACTTTTTTCATTGCGTTTCCTTTCGTATGTAATAAAAATAGGAATTACCGTATAGCGACTTTTTTTACGCAAGCGCCGTTTTTCGAATATCTGACGTTTACTCTGTACTTGTCCGGAGAGTCGGTGCCGTCCGCACAGTCAACTCTGACGTGGCATCCGATGCTCATATCTCTCTCGATGCAGGACAGACAAAGAAGATATGCGGTGGTAAGGTCGTTTTCGAGTCTGATAAAGCTGTAAAGCTGCTCGGGACTTGCAAGGTCAGTGTTTGCACACTCAAGTCTGCGGAGCATCGTTTCAAGCTCGTCCTTTGCCTCATTTAGCTCCGTTCCCACTCTGAGAACGCTCAGCTTGCTCTCAAGTATCAGATCGAGTGCCCGTCTCATAGATGAGAGCTCGTCAGCGCCTGGCATAGTTTCGTTTGATACTCTGCATATTACCGAGTTTACGAAATTGTCGCAGTGGAGCTTGGAGGGGACGTATTCGTCCTTGTGTGAGTCGAGGTAAGAGCAACTGCTCTTTCCTGCGATAGTACCGAAAACGAGAGTTTCAAGACCTGCGTTACCGCCCGCTCTGTTAGCTCCGTGAAGTCCTCCGATCATCTCTCCGCACGCGAAAAGTCCGTCAAGCTCCGTTTCGCAGCTTCCGTTTATTACTACGCCACCGAGAGAGGTGTGAGGTGCGGGGGCTATTTCAAAGGGGGTTTCGGCAATGTCGATACCGACGTTTTTGTATCTCTTTACGTAAGAGGAGTACATTTCGTTGAGCTTTTCACGTCCGACGCCCGTTGCGTCAAAGAATACGCCGCCGTTTTCGGTGGCTCTGCCTTCTTTGATCTCGCGGTAGATACATTTAGCCTGAACGTCCTTGTCAACACATTCACCTGCATCCGAGTGCTTTAACATAAAGCGCTCGCCAAGGGTGTTTTTGAGCACTGCACCCTCGTAGTACATGGTGGTGATGACGCTCTGTCCGCGCAGCTTTTTCGGTGCTACTGCCGCACTCGGCTCGAACTGAACGAACTCAAGGTCGGTAAGTGATGCGCCGCCGTAGTAAGCCATCGCGATACCGTCTCCGCCGATGTCGCTCTTGTTGGTAGAGAAGGGGTAAATGTTGCAAAATCCGCCGGTACAGAGAATGGTAAGCTTTGACTGTATGAGAGTAAATTCCTTCGTCTCTTTATCGTACACGAGAGCACCGCAAACGCGGTTGTGATCTGTGAAAAGGCGAAGTGCGCGTGCTCTGCAATGAGTGAAGTTCTCGTTTGCCGCGAGAATGGCGCGTACCTTTTTCATTATTTCAATTCCCGTGTGATTGCCGACGCTGGCAACTCGCGGTACGCTCGCGCCGAGAGGACGCAGGAGCTTGTAGGAGCCGTCGGGCGCTCGGTCAAAGTTGATACCAAGCTCGCAAAGCTCCTTTTTTACGTCTTCAGTGCCGTTGCAAAGCGCGTTAGCAAGCTCCGATATGCTCTGATATCTTCCGCTCTTGAGGGTGTCGTTTAAGAATAATTCTATCGAGTCGTCCTCGCGAAGCGGCATATTAAAGCCGTGGACGTAAGGGGAAGCACCCCATCCGTCACCGAGCATAGTTATCTTGCTCTGGGGGGAGTTTTGCGTTATCTGCTTTGCGGCAAGAAGTCCTGAAAGTCCGGAGCCTATGATGAGGGCGTCCGTTTTTATGGTTTGATAATTCATATCTGCCGTTCCTTTGTAGCGGATGTCCGCCGGACAGAAAGATCTCTGCCCGGCGGATATCGACTTTAGTTAACTATTGAATTATACCGATCAAACTTCCCAGATACCGCCGGCTGCCATAGAGCCAACGTTCTTAACGAAGAGGTTAAGGAATCTCGGATAGTTGTTTGCGGGGAACTCGAAGTGGAACTTAGCAAGACGTGCCTTCTTCTCTTCCTCGGAGATGCAGAGGTCGATCCTTCTTCCAAGAACGTCGATCTCGATCTCGTCGCCTTCCTCTACGATACCGAGAGGTCCGCCGAGAGCTGCCTCGGGAGATACGTAACCAACGGAAAGTCCGGAGGAACCGCCGGAGAAACGTCCGTCAGTGATAACTGCACAGGAGTTGAACAGACCGGGATGTCCCTTGAGCTCTTCCTGGAAGGTGAACGCGGTAGTACCGAAACGAGCCTTAAGGCCGAGGTAACGGATAACGCATGCATCACCCTCGTGGATGTTGCCGCTTCTGAGTGCGGTGAGAGCGTCGTCGAGGCAGTCAAATACTCTTGCCTTGCCCTTGTAGCCGGACATAAGGTTCTGAGGAACTGCAGCGATCTTTATGATAGAGCCTTCGGGAGCGAGGGTTCCGTAGAGAACTCCGATACCGGGCTCGGTCATTACGGGGTTGTCAAGGCTACGGATAACGTCGTCGTTCCATACTCTTGCGTTCTCAACGTTCTCGCGAAGAGTCTTACCGGTTACGGTAAGAACGTCACCGTCGAGCTTGGGAAGGAGGTTCTTGAGCATTGCGGACATACCGCCTGCCATATCGAAGTCCTTTACGCTGTATACTTCGCCTGAAGGAGCGAGGTGAGAGAGAAGCGGGATCTCATTTGACGCTTCGTCAAAGTACTTCCACCACGGTACGTCCGTGTATCCGCACTCGTGAGCGATAGCGGGAATGTGAAGAATGAGGTTTGCGGAAGCTGCAACTGCCATATCGAGCTTGATAGCATTCTTGATAGCTTCCTTGGTCATGATCATACGAGCGGTGATGCCCTCGTCAACGAGGTTCATGATCTGAAGACCTGCTTCGTATGCGCACTTGTAGATAGCGGAAGAGGTAGCACCCATAGAGGAGTTGTTGGGGAGAGTCATACCGAGAGCCTCAGCTATCATACACATGGAGTTTGCAGTGGTCATAGAGGTACAACCGCCGCAGATACCCCAAGAGTGAGCGATGAGGTCGTTGTACTCGTCCATGTCCATAAGACCCTTCTGAGCGGTACCAACCTTGTCCTGTGCGTGAATGTGGAGAACTTCCTTACCTCTGTTGATACCGAGAGGCATATAACCACCGGTTACGATGATGGTAGGAATGTCAAGTCTTGCAGCTGCCATAAGGTAGCCGGGAACGATAGAGTCACAGGTACAGAGCATTACCATACCGTCGAAGAAGTTACCCTCAACGGTGATCTCGACCTGGTCAGCGATGGAGTTACGAGAGGGAACCTCTATGTACTTAGGATCCTTAAGTACCATACCGTCGCAGATACCGGTGGTCATTACCTCGAGAGGAAGACCGCCTGCCTCACGGATACCCTGCTTTACTCTCTGAGCGAGCTTGTCAAGGTGTACGTGACCGGGGTTGTACTCATTCCAGGAGTTTACGACACCGATGAGAGGTCTGTGGATCTCTTCTTCGGTATAACCCATACCGAGCATAAGGCCGCGGCGGCACTCTTCAGCTTCGCCGAATTCCCAGCATGAACGCATATCTTCATATTTCTTTTTCTTAAGCATTTTTCTTTACCTCTTTTTTATTGTGTAAATTTATTTATTTTTTATTTTTTATTCGTTTTTATCCGCGTTTTTTTCACGCTTCCGATCACTTGTTGAGCATCATTTCAGCAAGCTCGTCAAGAGAAGGCTTGATAGCCTTTGATACGTCGGGCTTGATGTCGTATGCGTTTACGGGATTTCCGTCGTCGAGCATCTTGTCGATACATCCGTCAACTGACTGACCGCCGTCGATAACGAAGGTCTGACCAACGATGAAACGGCTCTTTGACTTGTCAGCAAGGAAGAGCATCATAGGAGTGATGTCGTCTACGTTTCCAAGGAAGCCTGCGGGGATCTTACGAAGGAATCCGTCGCGAAGGTCGGACTCGTCGTAACGGTCGGTTGCCTTGGTCGTGATAAATCCGGGAGCGATGCAGTTTACGTTTATTCCGTAGTGGATAGCCTCGATACCGAGGTTCTTGGTGAACATATTGAGTCCTGCCTTAGCTGCTGCGTAGGGAAGAGTCTTTCTTCTTACCCACGGAACGAAGCTGTGAACAGAGCTTACGTTGATGATAGAGCCCTCTATCTTGTTCTCTATCATGTTCTGCATAGCAAAGTGTGAGAGAAATGCTGCAGAGTTGAGGTTAAGGTTTACCTGGCTTATCCAGTATTCCATGGGCATCTTTTCAAATCCGCCCTCGGGCATCTTGAGTGCTCCGCCTGCGTTGTTTACGAGAACGTCGATAGTGCCGAACTTTGCAAGGAAGTCTTCCATCATCTTTTTGCAGACTTCAAGCTCACCTACGTTTCCGCCGAGAACGATAGTCTCAACGCCGTACTGCTCGCACTTCTTAGCGATTCTGTTTGCTCCGTCGGGATTGGTATTGTAGGTAACGCCTACGTTGTAGCCTTCTTTTGCAAAAGCTATGGCAGTAGCTGCTCCTATACCATTGGACGAGCCTGTGACGAGTACGTTTTTGCTCATTTTAGTTAGTCCTCCGTGTTTGTGTGTTATGTTTTATTTGTTTTTATTTTTTTATCAGCTTTATGTGCTCGGTGACGGTGTATAACGGCAGAAACAAAAATTTCGGTACGATGCCGCCGACTTCTTCTATCAGCGCAAGTGCGAGAGAGGGGACGTCGGTGGAGGGGTCGTAATTTCGTTTTATGAATTCGTCGTATGTCGTGACGACGTCGCGGCACTTGTCAAGATGTGCCGTAACTTCGTGCCTTCCCGTTGCTTTGTATCCGAGCGGGAGATAATCATGGCCTGCGAGTACGTGCTCTATATCTTCCTCTCCGAGTCTGTCCAGAGTCTCGATATATGAGGGCAGGTCCATATAAAGCGCGATGCCCTGAACGCTCGTTCCGTTTTGCTGGAGCGAATCTCCCGATATCAAGGTCTTGCTCGGAAGATGCAGCCAGCAACCGCTGTCGGTGTCGTGGCCGCTGCATTTGATATACTTCAGCTCTCCGAGGAGGATATCGCCGTCGTCTACGATGATATCCGGCTCTATTCCGCAAAGTCCCGCACTGGGGGCAGGGCTGTGCTCGGGGAATACCGCACGGATCGCCTTGTTATATTTCAGGGGAGAGCGCAGTTTGTCTGTGCTCTGGGCACTTGAAACTATTTTGATATTCGGAGAAAGCTCTTTTATCCTCGCGTGTCCTCCGATATGGTCGGCGTGAGTGTGAGTACACAATAGATAGTCGATATCTTCTATCTTCATACCGATCTCGGAGAGCGCGGGAATAAGATGCGAGTCAACGCAGTCTCGGTTTCCTCCGCTGTCTATGAGGCAGTTTGCTTCACCCTTTATCAGAGTGATGCCAGTCCAACAATCGCCGAATGGGCATTGTAAAAAATATACGTTTGGTATATCGCTTGTAAAGACTGCCATCTGAGGACTCTTACTTTCTTTCGCAGGAGTTGACCTTTGCTACGACCTTTTCGGTGTGAGCCTTGATCTCCTCGTAGTCGCACGTGCCCTTAGTGGGGTGAGTGAGACCTGCGCCGAGAGCAACTGCGTATGCACCGTCAGCAAACCACTTGTCTACGTTGTTGATATCAACTCCGCCAACGGGAATGCATCTTGCCTGAGGAAGCGGGCCCATAACTGCTTTGATAAATCCGATACCGACGGCAGAAGCGGGGAATATCTTTACGATATCGCATCCTGCGTCCATTGCGGTAACGATCTCGGTAAAGGTCTGAACGCCGGGCATATAAGCTACGCTGTATCTGTTACACATCTTTGCAACCTCAATGTTGAAGTTGGGGGAGATGATGAAGCTTGAACCTGCGAGGATACAAGCGCGTGCGGTCTCAACGTCAAGGACGGTACCTGCACCGATGTATGCGTCGAGTTTCTTTTCCTTGATCTCTTTTGCAACGGTAGATATGATGTTGAGAGCACCGGGGGTGGTCATCGATATCTCAAGGATGGATACGCCGCCGTCGCGGATAGCGCGGGTACGGGTGATAGCGTCCTCCTCGTTGTTGTCGCGTACTATTCCTACGAGGCCGTTTTTGTGCATCGTAGCTATTACTTTGTGCTTTAAAATTTCCATGTTACGAAATCCTCTCTATGTATTTATCGCGATTTATCTCTGGATCCTGCCGTTGCCGCTGCCCTTGATGAGATTTTCTACGTCTTCTTTTCTGAAGCGTACGAAGTCACCGTAGCAGGTGTGCTTGATAGCGGAAGCGCCGATAGCGTACTCAATTATCTTCTGTCTGTCGTCTGCGAAATGACGGAAGCCGTAAATGAGAGAGCCGCCGAACGAGTCGCCGCCGCCGATACGGTCAACGATGTCGGTTATCTGGTACTTGCGGCTGATGTGGAAGTCACCGTCACGGAATGCAAGAACGCCCGACCAGTTGTTGTGGTCTGCGCTTACGCTCTCGCGAAGAGAAACTGCGATAGCCTGGATGTTCTCGTACTTGTCCATAACGATCTTTGCGAGATCCTTGTACATATCGGTGTTGAGCTTTCCGGAGTCAACGCCGGTCTCCATTTCGATGCCGAGGCACTTCTGGCAGTCTTCCTCGTTTGCGATGAGAATGTCAACGTACTTTGCTATCTCGGGCATTACCTCGATAGGAGCCTTGCCCCACTTCCAGAGGTTCTTTCTGTAATTGAGGTCGCAGGAAACGGTGATACCCTTTGCCTTGCAAGCCTTAACTGCCTCGAGAGTGGTCTCGCACAGAGACTCGGAGAGGGCAGGGGTGATTCCCGTTACGTGGAACCAGTCAGCACCGTCAAGTGCCTTGTCCCAGTCGATGTCACCGGGCTTAACTGCTGCGATAGCGGTGTTCTCGCGGTCGTATATGACCTTTGAGGGACGCATAACGGAACCTGTCTCGGTGAAGTAAAGACCAAGACGCTTGTCTGAATCTATGATGCAGCTCGTGTCCACGTTGAAACGACGAAGCTCTGCCTTTGCAGCTCTTCCGAGGTCGTTTGCGGGAAGTGCGGAAACGAATCTTACATCGTCGCCGTACGCAGCAAGTGCAACGCCGACGTTTGCCTCAGCACCGCCAAACGTAGCAACGAAGTTGGGGGTCTGAAGGATCATTTCGTGATGAGGGGGTGTAAGTCTGAGCATGAGCTCACCAAAGGTAACCACAGTTTTCATAGCAATATTTCTCCTTATAATGAAATATAAATTAACCGTACTAATAATACTACAATTTCATTATATATGTCAATAGCTTGAACTATGGCGAAAACAATTGTGTTAAAAAGAGGGAAAACGATGTTTATCTAACTGTAAATAAACGAAAAAGGGGCTTTTTTCAGCCGTTGTAATTAGTGTAAAAAAAAGGCTTGTTAGCTAAAAATACACATCAGGTCAACTAAAGTAAACGTCGAGTTTTCCTTGAAGGTATCACAAAAATCAAGAGGTCGGATATCAAAAGCACATTTGGTGTGATATTTATGTAAACATACGTTTTTTGGAAAAGACGAGCGGTCGGTCATAATGGGTCGCGCTTGGTAATAGAATGTATCGTAGAGGATATTTTTACTTCTTTTTGGAGGGTGTTAGGTATGAACGAAGAGTATGGAAGAGATACGGGTGCTTCGACTCTGTTTGACGGTGGTCGTAGCAGCTATTGTGAGCAGACTTTTTTTGAGAGCGCGGCAGATTTTACGCTTCCCGATTATATGCCCGAGATAGCGAGGATGCTGAAGGCTACGGCAAGGGTAGTGCCGTCCTCCCGCTACGTTGGAAGCGGAAAGGCGGAGTTTTGTGGTAACGTCGTATACAGTATATTGTATGCGGGGGAGGATGGTACGCCGTTTTTTACGACTTTGTCGGGCGACTACGAATACACGGTGCCGCTAAAGCTCCCATCAGAGGTAACTTCCGTCAGGACGTACGACGAGGTGACGGCGGAGAGTGTGTCTGTCCGGCCGAGCGCTCCCCGCAGATTCAGCGTGAGATGCAGGCTGAAGGCGGCGGCGTATTTCACGCACGAGGGAGGCGGGCAACCGCAAGAGACGCTTGCGAGTGAGGACTCGGATGGGCTTCAAAAATTGATGTGCAACGTTTCAAGCTCGCACAGTATCCCCTTTGAGAGCGGGGAGTTTGAATGTGAGTGCGACGTTGCGGTCGGGGCGGATCCCGACGCTGAATACATAGGATGCGACGGAAACGTTCTTATAGAGGAGCTTTCCGCTGTGCCAGACGCTGTCATCTGCAAGGGGGAGCTTGAATACAAGATATACTATCATTCAATAGAGCAAGGCAGGCGGGTGCTTTGTACTACGAGCGGCAGGGTGAGGTTTGAGCGTCAGATATACGCTTCTCATCCGAGCGATATAGGGGACGTGAGAGCCGTTGGAACGCTCGTGAGCCTTGAAATGAACAGAAGCGAGGAGTCACCGTCAACGATCACGCTTTCCGCAATAATAAACGTCGGAGGGGAGTGCGTTTACGAAAAGACCACGCCTCTGTTAAAGGACGTATATCGTATAGGAAAGAAAAGCGAGGCGGAATATACGCAAACGGAATACGCGCGCTCCGTTTTGTGCAGAAACGCCAACGTATCGCTACATACGCAGAGCGAACAGAGTCTGAGCGGTGAGCACGCCGTATGCGCTTGCTTTGCCTCGGCGTCTGTGAGCGAGTGTGTCGTTAGGGAGAACAAGGTGGAGATGTTGGGGGAGGCTATCTTTGACGTAGTCGTGAAAAATAACACTCCGAACGCGGTCGAGTACAAGACGGTGAGCATACCCGTACCGTTTAAATGCGAGACGTCGTCTGCCTGCTTTTCTCAAAGGTACGAATACAGGTGCAACGTCGTTGCGGGAGCGGTACGGGCGAGGATAGACTCGGGCTGCGTGGTTGCAGACGCGGAGCTGTATATCAGCGCGAGAGTGATGGGCAAGATGAGCGAGCGTACGGTCTCGGAGCTTCACGTAAGCGACGTGACGGAGAGCGACTCTTCCGCTCTGACCGTTTATTATCCCTCAAAGGATGAGAGCCTGTGGAGCGTAGCGAAAAAATACGCCGTCAGCATAGATAAGCTCTGCAAAGAGAACGATCTGAGGATCGGCGTGTGGGATAAGCCGGATTGCCTTGCGGGCGTTCCGTATCTCGTTGTAAGCTGAAAACAAAAAAACGCCTTCCGTTGCCGTATCGGCTGTCGGAGGGCGGTTTTTTGTTGACTTTCGGCGTCTGCTGTGATACTATGTTATAGTAAAATAAAGGTAGAAATGAAAGCGCGTTTTTTATGCGCGTGTGAGGCGGGAGGAAAAAATGAAGATACTTATATGTCCTGATTCTTTTAAAGGAAGCATAGATTCTCTCGGTGCCGCGAAGGTGATAAACGAGTCAATAGGCAAGCTCTTGCCCGATTCGGAGCGTCGTATATTGCCTCTTGCAGACGGAGGAGAGGGGAGCTCGACCGTGATAGGTGAGGCGCTCGGTGCGCGCACGGTCTCGCTTTCGGTGTGCGGCCCGTATTTTGAGAGAGTGAACGCGAAATACGCTATTCTCGGTGAGCGTGCTTATATAGAGATGGCGGAGGCGAGCGGAATTTGCCTTACCGATAGGAGAGAGCCTGCTTTTGCTACTACCTACGGTACGGGAGAGCTGATCCTCGATGCGGTAAAAAGAGGTGCGCGCGAGCTGACGGTTTTTATCGGAGGAAGCGCTACCTGTGACGGCGGTATCGGAATGGCGGCGGCGCTCGGATATGGTTTTTACGATGCGCAGGGTGAGCGGATAACACCCGTCGGAGAGGGAATGGCGAGAGTCGCGCGGATAGAGCGTCCATCGACGAATGCACTTGACGGTGTGCGGATATTTTGCGCGTGCGACGTCACAAACAAAACTTACGGTGAGAATGGTGCGGCGTACGTTTTTGGACCTCAAAAGGGAGCTGACGAGAAGACGGTGCACGAACTTGACCTCGGACTGCGCAACCTTGCAAACAAGATAGAGGAGGATCTCGGCGTTGACGTGCATACGCTGTCGGGCGGAGGTGCAGCGGGAGGTCTCGGTGCGGGACTTTACGCATTTTGCTCGGCTCAAATTTGCGGTGGCTTTGAGCTTATCGGCCGTGCGGTCGGACTTGAGCAGAGTGTGGAATGGGCAGACGTCGTGATAACGGGAGAGGGCTGTACGGACGCGCAGAGCGTGATGGGAAAGGTAGTTGGAAAAATAAACGATCTTTGTCTGCGCTACGGCAAAAAGTGCGTGCTCGTCAGCGGAATGATAAAGGACGAGCAGGCGCTCGCAGAGGCGGGGATAGGTGATGCCTATTCTTGTACGGAGATCGCGGGCAGTGCTGCGGAGTCAATGAAAAATACCGAAAAATATATTGCTCTTGCCGCACAGAGAGCGGCAAAGACGTTCTGAATAAAAACGAAAGAAAAAAGCATCGGCGTGCCAATTCGGCCGGCCGATGCTTTGCTTTTTTTTATAAAGTAACGAGTGAAGGAGACGTTATTTTTCTACGATTACTCTCTTCCAAGTGCTCTTATCCGAGCTTTCGCACGTACCCATAACGTCGATACGCATTTTTTCGTTTGGCGCATCCTTGTCGTTGAGAGTGATGTTCAGGAGTATCATTCCGTTCTTTACGCAAATGAGTTCACGTGGGATCTTTATCTCGTATATTGCGCCCGTATCCTTGTCGTCAACGTTATAGACGTTGCCGTCGTACCATGCGGAAGCGATAACGGAGGAGGGGTCAAGATCGTTTTTCGTATATCCGTCGCAGTGCTTGAAGCTATCAACTCCGTTCAGGTCTACGCTTATCTCGTAGTAGCCTGAGCCCGTGCCGTCGTCAAGCATAATTGAAAGTCCGTCGTCCGAGACGAGCTTGTTATCAAGTCTTTCGGCAAGAACGTAGAAATACTCGTCGTCTGCGGAAAATCTCAGCGACAGCTGCGCCTGACTGTCACTGCCGATAAAGAGCGCGTCCGTAGTGGCAGACCATTCCTCGTTTCCACCGTCGACGGTAGGCGTGAAGCTGCCCGCTTTTACGTCGTGGTTGAGATAAAAACGTGCAACGTTTACGTTTGAGCTCTCCTCAGAGCTGACCGCGTGGCAGGAGAGTATGGCGCTATGCGCGGAGTCAACCAGACAACTGCCCCAGAATCCCAGGTCTTCGGCAAAGGCAGACACGAAGCTGCCAAAGCTCGTAGCGAGGGAGTTTCCGATCCTTGATCCGAAGGAGAAGTTGACGTCGTTGTATGTGAGTAGAGTTTCGCCCGATTCAAACTGAGCGAGATAAGGGCCTGCTCCGTAGAACATATTGCTTATTCTCGTTGACGGGCCCGTTTGGTCAATACCGAGAGACTCACTCCAATTGTCGTTTGAAAAACCGATAGAGACGTAGTAGGTATTTCCCGGAATATAGCTTTCACCGACGAGTGCTATAGTTCCGTTGTGAAGTTCGATAGCCGAGGGCATTTGGTCGGTAAAGCACTTGACTCCGTCGCTTCTTGTCTTTGTGTACTGCTTCATAACGTATTGAGGTGCGTAGGGGGCGCCCGTTACGTCAGGCGTCCAGCTGTTACCTCCGTCGGTTGAACGTATCATTCCGATACCCGAGGAAACAAGCTCTTCTTTAAAGCCGTGCAGATATATTTTTTCGGCAATGGAGGAGAAGTATATATGTATCTCTCCACTTGCAAGCTGAAGCACGTACGGCTCCCAGTTTGAGCCGACGTAGACGGTCTTTTTCTCCGACCACGTCTTTCCGCCGTCGGAGGAGCGTACGGTCACGATGCCGTTTTCGTCTATGAGCTTTTGATATCCTTTGACCGCGCGGTAAGACGCGACGACGAGGATATCTCCGTTGTCAAGCACCGCGGCGTCTGCGTTTACGTATCTTCTCTTATCGGTTCCGCCGAGGATCGACTCGTCGGAGAAAAGGACGTATGGTTCTTTGAAGTTGATGCCGTCGGTGCTCTTCAAAAATACGATATCACCGCCGTACTGCCCGTTCATCAGGAGCATAAAGTACTCGTTATCCGATATCTTTTTTACTCTCGGATACATGGGTTCTTGCATTTTCGGAAGCTCCGAATCGTCGAGCAGGTTCGTTTCTCGGTAGTTCTTTTCAAGGGAGCTGTATAGATATGCGTCGGCGTGGCTGTCTCTTTGAGAGTTTGTATTGAGTTCCGATATCGAATGTATCTCGTATCGTTTGCCGCTTGAACTGCCGTTTGAGTCAGCGCCGATCTCGTTCAGTTCTACAAGAGTAACGATGAGCATAATGGCGTCGCGGTTGTTTATTTTGCCGTTTTTGTCAAGGTCGGAGTTGCGAGCGATCATCTCGGGCATTTCCCAACCCGAGAGGTACTGTATGAGCAGAGCAAGGTCGGTGTTGTTGAGTACTCCGTCACAGTTTATGTCTCCCCATTTGCTAGCACCGTCCATACCCGTGCCTGATGCTATCATCTGAATGTCATTAAAGGAACCTGCATTCGTCTTTTCCATTACCTTTGAAAATACTCCCTCTTCTGCCTTGATGGTGTATTTTCCAAGTGCTGCGTTTGAAAAAGCATAATTTGCGCTTGTCCAGATAGACGTGCCGGAAAACCCGTGAGTCAGATTGGCCTCACCCCATGGACGCTTGGTGAAGCTCTTTGAAATATCAAAGTTTTCCGTTACGATGACGTTGAATTCTTCCTTGGCGTAGGACGCACCCTCGGCGATCTCTGCGCCCGTTTTGTTTGAAAATGCGACCATGGTATGCACTATACCGCCGTTGAGATAGACGTTTGCTTTACCGACTCGGTTGCTTGAGCCCAGCGAAACTCCGATTATCGTAGCTTCTGCATTTCCGCCGAAAATGAAGCTTACCTCACCGTCGAGATCAGCATCCTTGCCGTTGTGAGTGAAGGGGGCTACCCAGTCGTAGATACCCGAGAGAAGTACTATTTCGTAGTCGGCTTTGTACACCGATCCGACGAGATGCTGGGTGTTGCCCGTATAAGTACCCATAAGTCCGAGCTTGTTTGAGCCGTTGCTCATCGTGACGCCCTCAAGGGCGTAGAAGTCGTTGAGACAGGTGACGATATACATTACGTTGGGCTTGAGGGAAAATTCGAGATGGTCTATCTGCGTGTCACCGCCGAGCATCCATAACGAGCTTCCGCTATTGGTCGTGTCGACGGTTATCCTACCGTAAGTACCCTCGCCCGTGACGCGTATCTTGTTCGTATGCTCGGGGGAGTAGAGATACCCCTGCGTGAAGTTCCAATTTATCTCTCCGATTATCTGAACGGTAGCGTTTCCGTCCATTTTTGCGGCAAGCTGCATGGCGTATGAGAAGTCACCCGTAGGTGTCTGGGGGGTGAGACCGTCACCTGTTGCGTTTTGCTTTACGTAAACGGTATTTTGGGCAGCTGAGACGTTCTTTTCATAGTCGGGGATGTCAACGTTTGCAGTTGCAAGTCCCGAACCTGATGCTATCTTTGTAATTCCACCTGCGCTAAAGGAATTTGTATATACGTAAGGGATAACCGTATCATAAACGCCTTCTTCTATTAGTACTGTGTATTTGCCAACTTTGCCTGATGATAAAATATTGGCTGCGTCATATTTCCAAAGAGTAGTTCCGGATATGCGATAGGATACATAATCAGCCATACCCCAGATCTGATTGGTGAAGCTGTTTGCAACATTGAATCTTTCTGTAATGATCACCTTGTAATTGTCGGTTACACCCCAGCATCCGTCGTTTGTACCTTTGTTGTGATACGACACCAGAGACTCTATTTTACCACCGTCAAGAACGAGCGTCATATCGTTTATAGTCGGAGAACATTTCTGATCGACGTCTCGTGCGTGGATCATTGTAAGGATATGTGCGCTTCCGCTGACCACAAGCTTACAATGACCGTTGATATGACCTTTTGTGCCGCCAAGCGCAATAACGGAGACGTCTTCGTAATAACCGCTTTTCAATACTATGTCGTAGTTTGCTTCGTACGACGAGCCGTTCCACTTTGAAGAGGTGTCATAGCCGTTAGTGTTACGTATGGTCATTCCTCTTGAGCCCGACGTCATCGTAATGCCTTCCATCATATAAAGGCTGTTGCACTGAGGCATAATATAGACTGTGTTGGGGTTTACGTTTACCTCAATATACTCCATCTGAATGTCACCGTTTATGCACCAGAAAGCGTTGTTTACAACAGGGGTGTAGAAGTTAAGCTTACCCTGAGTGCCCCAGCCGGTAACAGTTATCTTGTTTGTGTGGTTTGGGAGTACTATGAATGTGGTCAGATCTACCTTTACTTCACCGATGACCTGGATCCTTACGTCATCGCGGGAACTTGCAGCTTCGGTGAATGCGTCGGTCAGAGAGCCTACGGGGGAGCTTGCGCTGTGTCCCGTTCCGACCCCGCCTTCTTTTACGTAGATAACGCCTTTTTCGACTATTTCGTTCTTGTCTTCTTCTGTGTCGGGTATTGGATCGATTTTTTGAAGCGCTGCCAACACTCTCGAGTCAAGTTCGTGATATCCTGTATCTCCGAGGTGGTAGGAGTCTGTGAAGAGGCTTTGCAAAAATTCACCTTCCTCCGTAAGAGGAATGCTGAAGCCGTCAACTATGGTTATCCAATCGCTGTTTTCGGCGGCGTATGCTATGTATTTTTCGTTGAGGTCGCGTACCTTGTCGGCGTATTCTTCCACTCTGGCAGGCTGATACCATTCGGTGATGAGAATTATCTGAAGGTCAGGGTTTGCACTCTTGAGAGTATCAAACGTATTTTTAAGGTTGCTTAACGTTTCGTCATTGGTATATCCGGAAAGGTCGTTTGAGCCTGACATTACGATAATGACGTCGGCTTCGTAGGATGAGACCTCGTTTGTAAGCTTATACCAATAAGGAGTGTTTGAGCCCCCGACTCCGAGATTTGCTACCTTTCCGTATGCACTGAGGCTTTCCTCGGCGTTATACCAAAATTGCATATGA
>JAZQXE010000110.1:0-39991 GCA_045632705.1 Eubacteriales bacterium
TGAGCCTTTTCTACGTATTTTACCATATATATCTTTCCTTTCCTTAAGGGGGATGTTAAGTGTCGTGAATTTAAAAACAATTCATACTATTATATCACATAGTTTTAAAAAATTCCATAGTTTTTGTGAACAAATATATAATTTTCTATCAATATATAAATATCGTATAGATACAAAAAAGAGTGCCCCCGAAAAGCACCCCGAAAAAACAAAAAAGCACAGGTCCTCTCGGTGCGTCTTTTGCGTCATAAGCTTGACGCTGCGCAAGGGATGGAGCTGTGCAGATTTTGTATCGTTATTATAACCGATGCCGACGGTTTTGTAAATTCGCATTTTCTACGATTTTCGACGGAATAAATTGTTTAGTGTGACAATTTTTTAAAAATGCAAAAAAATCGTCGGCAAGGTATTGACAAACAGTTCACGCTGTGATATACTCGTCGGGTAAAACAAAGAAGAACACCCTGTTCTCACCGTACCGCAACGCGAGTACGGTCAATATTTTCGGTCTCTTTTGAGATCGTCTTGTTGATGTGCGGGGAATCTTCTTTCGCACATTATTTTTTTGGAGGTGCTTTTCTATCAGCGCTAAGGAATTACTTATTAACGAAGAGATCAGAGCAAAGGAAGTCAGAATGATCGGAGTTGAGGGCGAACAGCTCGGAATAATGAACATTGATGACGCAAGAGAGTACGCTTACGAAAGAGGCGTTGACCTCGTCCTTATGGCTCCGAATGCCCAACCCCCCGTCTGCAGAGCGATGGATTACGGAAAATATCGTTTTGACAGAGACAAAAAGGAAAAAGAAGCTCGCAAAAAGCAGCAGGTCGTTAAGGTAAAGGAAGTAAAGCTTTCCTGCCGTATTGACACGCACGATTTCAATACCCGAGTAAATCAGGCGAGAAAATTTCTTGAGGGCGGAGACAAAGTTAAAGCTATCGTAGTGTTCAAGGGACGTGAGATGACACACCTTGATATCGGACGTGAAATGCTTGAAAAATTCCTTTCTGCTTGTGAGGAGTGCGGTACGACGGACAAGAAGCCCACGATGGAGGGCAGATTTATGTCGGTCGTAATATCACCCGTCAAGGCTGACAAGAAAGCAACCAACAAAAACAACGCCGCTTCAGAGCAAGAGGCGTAAATAAGTCGAAAAATACAAATCATAAATAAGGAGAATAAAACAATGGCAAAGATCAAGACACACAAGGCCTCTGCAAAGAGATTTTCCGTAACGGGCAGCGGCAAGATTAAACACGCACCCTCTCAGCACCGTCATAAGCTCGGTATCAAGACCCAGAAGCGTAAGAGAAATATGCGCAAGGCTAGCTACCTCAGCACATCGATGGCACCCACAGTCAAGGCTCTTATTCAGAAATAAGTGTCTGTACCGAAACTTTAGAAAAAACGGAGGATTTAAACAATGGCAAGAGTTAAAGGCGCAATGATGACGCGCAAGAGAAGAAATAGAGTACTTAAAGCAGCTAAGGGCTACTGGGGTGCAAAATCCAAGCACTTCAAGATGGCGAAGCAAGCCGTTCTCAAGAGCGGTAACTATGCTTTCGCCGGCAGAAAGATGAAGAAGCGTGAGTTCAGACAGCTCTGGATCACGAGAATCTCTGCACAGGCTAAGGTAAACGGAATGAACTATTCCACCCTTATGAACGGCCTCAAGAAAGCAGGCATCACACTCAACAGAAAAATGCTCGCTGAAATAGCTGTATCTGACAAGGATACTTTTGCAGCACTTTGCGAAAAGGCTAAAGCAGCGCTCTAAGAGAAAATGAAAAGGGCAGCGTCACGCACACACGTGATGCGCGCCCTTTCCTTTTGTTTTTTTGAGTATTTTCAAAAAAAGGAAAAACGTTATGAAGGTAAAAAAAGACGTCGTTACATCCCGCGCAAATCCGCTTGTCGTAGCGGTTTCCAAGCTCTCGGAAAAGAAGGAAAGAGACCGTAGCGGGACGTTTGTTTGTGACGGAAGCAAGCTCACCTTTGAGTACATTAAAAACTGCGGATCTCCTCTGCACGTATTGGTAAACGAGAAGTGTGCGACCAGATACCTGCCCGAGCTTGCCGCTCTTGAGGACGACGGCACGGAGATCGAGGTCACGCTGGTCTCGGACACTGTGTTTCCCAAGCTCACCGAGCAGAGAGCGCCCGACGGTATAATGTGCGTCGGAGAAAAGAGCCGCCTCGGATACCGTCGCGAGAAAAGCGTCGGAGACGGATTTTCCCGCGAGGAGCGTATAATAATGCTCTGTTCGTTGCAGGATAACGGAAACGTAGGCACGGTCGTGCGTACTGCGCTTGCCCTCGGTTACGATAGAGTGATACTCAGCGCAGATTGCGCGGATATCTTTGCGCCAAAGACACTGCGTGCGTCGATGGGAGCCGTTTTTTGCATAAAGACAAATATAGTAGACGATACGGCAAAAAGCGTTGAAGAATTGAGAAGATCGGGAAGGCGCGTTTTTGCGGCAGAACTCAGAGCAGATTCCGTCTCTCTTGACGGTGTAGAGCTTAATGCAGGCGACGTTTTCGTAATTGGAAACGAAGGACACGGCATACCGCTTGACGTTTCAATGGCATGCGACGAGAGCGTGTTTATTCCCATATCCCCTCTCTCCGAGTCGCTCAACGCCGCGAGTGCGGCAACTATACTTATGTGGCAGCAGAGGACGAGTACGAAGTAATTTCGGCCGAATATTGATAAAAGAGGTGTTGTTAACGTGAAGAACATATCAACGGCGCTTTACCATATATGGCTTACAGAGGCGCTTGGAGGAAACTACAAGGCGTACAGAGAGCTTGTTGATACCTTCGGTTCTGCATACGAGGCGTATGCGGCGGACGATTCCTCTTATTCGTATCTGTCATCAAACTGCAAAAGACACCTGACGGAGCTTTGCGACAAGCGTCTTGATAGGGCACAGAGGATATCCGACTACTGCGCGGATAACAAGATAAACGTCCTTACCTGTGACGACGCCGCTTTTCCGTCTTTGTTAAAGAACATAGAAGATCCCCCTATCGTTTTGTATGTAAAGGGAAAAATGCCTCGCTTTGACGACCGACTCTGCGTCTCCGTCGTCGGAATGAGAAAAATGACCGAATACGGCAAGGAGGTCGCGTACGACCTCGGTTATTCTCTTGCTAAAAACGGCGTTATCGTCGTCAGCGGTATGGCACTCGGAAACGACTCGGTCGCCATGTGCGCCGCGCTTGATGCGGGAGGAGATACGGTAGGAATACTCGGCTCGGGCGTGGATATCGCCTATCCTACTCAGCACGCACGTTTTATGAAGGAACTTTCGAGCAGAGGCACTCTTATCAGCGAGTATCCTCCGGGAAGCCGCGCCGAACCTAAAAATTTCCCGCGCAGAAACAGACTGATAAGCGGCATCAGCCGAGCTTGTATAGTCGTTGAATGTGACAAGGGAAGCGGTGCACTCATCACGGCAAAGCACGCGCAGGCGCAGGGCAGAGGCGTGTTTGCGGTACCCGGTAAGGTCGGTGAAGCGTCCAGCTTCGGCACTCTCGGCTTGATATCGGATGGAGCCGGCATAGCTATCAACGCAAACGACGTTATAAAGAACTATGCGTTCATATACGGCGGAAGCGTGGATATGAAAAGCTACGAGCGCATCAGCTCCGAACAGATAGACGCTCGGCTGTCTAAAAGACAAGTGTATATAGGAAACGCCGCCTGTACGTCTGCGAGCGATAAAACGACGGCGAAGGATAGCACCCAAACTCGAGATAAAAAGAAAAAAGAAGGTATCCTCGGCACGCTGATCAAGAAAAAAGCGTCGGATACCGAACGGACGAAGAATGAAAACGCATCGCATACCGAGACAGGCGTTTCAAGTACTCAGCTTGAAAAGCTCTCGCCTAAGGTAAGAGCGATATACGATAAATTGCCGAAGGACGAGATCTTTTCGGCGGACGACTTGTCCAGATACGACGTCAGCGCAAAGGATTTTATGAGCGCAATGACTATGCTTGAGATATATTCTCTTGCACAGACTTATCCCGGCGGCAGATATCTGGTCAAAAAATAAAAACAAGAAAACCGATGGAGGAAAGCCCTCTGGGGCAAAGTGAAATATGGCAAATTTGGTAATAGTTGAGTCTCCCGCTAAAGCAAGCACGATAAAAGGATACCTTGGCTCAAACTACAAGGTAGTAGCTTCCATAGGACACGTGAGAGACCTTCCCAAAAGCACGCTCGGTATAGATATAGAAAACGGCTTTGAGGCGCATTATATCAATATCAGGGGAAAAGGCGATCTTATCAAGAGTCTTAAGAAAGAAGCAAAGAACGCAAACAAAATATTGCTCGCAACCGACCCTGACCGCGAGGGAGAGGCAATAAGCTGGCATCTTATGACGGCGCTTGATATACCGATAGACAAGCCTTGCCGTGTTACCTTTAACGAGGTAACCAAGAGTGCTGTCAAGGACGCCGTAAAGAAACCGCGTCCGATCGATATGGATCTTGTAAACAGCCAGCAGGCGAGAAGAATACTCGACAGAATAGTTGGTTACAAGATCAGCCCGTTCTTCTGGAAGAGCGTAAAGAGCGGTCTCAGCGGCGGTCGAGTACAGAGCGTAGCTACCAAGATCATCGTTGACCGCGAGCGCGAGATCGAGGCGTTCATTCCTGAGGAATATTGGACGGTAGACGCCATTCTCACTACCAAGGACGGCGTGAGCTTCAACGCCCGATATTACGGTGAGGGATCTCACAAAAAGAAGATAAAGAACGGTGCAGAGGCAGAAAAGATCAAGACTGATTGCGAAGGCAAGGACCTCGTTACCACGAATATAAAGAAGACCAAGAAGAACAAGATGCCCGCACCTCCTTTTACTACATCAACTCTTTTGCAGGAAGCTTCAAGAAAGCTCGGATTCCAGTCTGCGCGTATAATGAAGGTCGCACAAGAGCTTTACGAAGGTATAAATCTCGGAGCTGAAAACGGCGGCGTACACGGTCTTATCACTTATATGCGTACCGACTCCGTCAGAGTTTCGAGTGAAGCACAGGCGGGTACGGCAGCGTACATCAAGGCAAACTTCGGTGAAGAGTACGTACCTCAAAAGCCGAACGTCTACAAGAGCAAGGATGCGGGAATGCAGGACGCGCACGAAGCTATCAGACCTTCAAACGTCACTATCGAACCGCAGAAGATAAAGAAGCTTCTCAGCTCTGATCAGTTCAAGCTCTATCAGCTTATCTGGGAGAGATTCGTGGCAAGCCAGATGTCTGCCGCAGTACTCAATACGGTAAGCGTAGACTTTACTTGTGCCGATCATACCTTCCGTTCGACAGGCTCGAGCGTTGAATTTGTCGGTTATATGGCACTTTACGAGGAGAGCGCAGACGATAGCGTAAACAACTATCAGCAGGACGTTGAGACTCTTCTTCCTCCTCTTTCGGACGGAGAGCAGGTACGCGCTCTGCCCGTAAATGCAAACAGCCATTTCACAGAGCCCCCCGCTCGTTTCAACGAGGCGTCCTTTATCAAATTCTTAAAGGAAAAGGGAATCGGCAGACCGAGTACCTACACGCCTATCATAACGACCATTATCGCCAGAGGATACGTAAAGAGAGAAGCAAAGAATCTCCGTCCCACACCGCTTGGCGAGGTCACGACCAAGCTTATGGACGAGTATTTTGCAGACATCGTAAACTACGAGTTTACGGCTCATATGGAAGACAAGCTTGACGGAATAGAGCACGGCGGATATACGATGCAGAGCGTTCTTTCCGAGTTTTACGACGGTTTTTCCAAGGAGCTTGACCGAGCAAACGAAAAGGTCAAGAAAGAAGATATCGACATTCCGAGTGAGGAAACGGATATCGTCTGCGAAAAGTGCGGAAGCAAGATGATTATCAAAAACGGACGTAACGGCAAATTCGCCGCTTGTCCCAACTATCCTACTTGTAAGAATACCAAGTCCATCGACAAGGATGGAAAGCCGATAGAAAAAGAAGAAAAGAAGGTAGTTACCGCTGACTTCAAGTGTGACGTGTGCGGCTCAGATATGGTAGTCAGAAGCGGCAGATACGGCAGCTTCTACGCTTGTGCAAACTACCCCAAGTGTAAGAATACCAAGCAGATAACGAAGGATACGGGCGTTCTTTGTCCCGATTGCGGAGCAAAGATAGTGATCAAGCACGGCAGAAACAGAACCGTCTTTTACAGCTGTGAGCGTCATCCCGAGTGCTCCTTCTCATCTTGGGATGCTCCCACCGGTGAAAAGTGCCCCGATTGCGGCGGTATGCTTTTTGTAAAAAAAGGAAAGAATATGCTTGTTTGTCACAACAAGGATTGCGGCTTTAAAAAGGAACAGGCAGTTGACGAAAACAACGCACAGAACTGATGACGTTGCAACGTCTTTTGAGTAAAGGATATGAACAAAACCGTTAACGTTATAGGTGCGGGTCTTGCAGGATGCGAGGCGGCTTGGCAGGCGGCACGGCTTGGTGCGCGCGTTCGTCTTTACGAGATGAAACCGCAAAAGCACTCTCCCGCACATCACAGTAATAACTATGCAGAGCTGGTCTGCTCAAACTCTCTGCGCTCCGACCAGCTTTCAAATGCCGTCGGACTCTTAAAGGAAGAAATGCGCAGACTCGGTTCTTTGGTAATGGAGTCTGCCTACGAGAACAGAGTAGCGGCAGGCGCAGCACTCGCGGTAGACAGAGATGGATTTTCGCGTTATATAACCGAAAAGATAAAAGGACATCCGAATATTACCGTTATCGAGGGTGAGATAGAGCGTATTCCCGAGGGAGAGATATGCGTCGTTGCGACGGGTCCTCTCACCTCCGACGCTCTTGCCTCGGATATAAGTCGCAGATTCGGCGAGGGATTGCACTTCTTTGACGCTGCAGCTCCCATCGTTGATTTCTCAAGCGTAGATATGACCAAGGCCTTCTTTGCTTCAAGATACGGCAAGGGGGATCCCGACTATATCAACTGTCCGATGAACAAGGACGAATATATGGCTTTTTACGAGGCTCTGATAAGTGCGCGAGAGGCTACTCTCAAGGACTTTGACCGAGAATCGCAAAAGGACTTGACCGTGTTTGAGGGATGTATGCCTGTCGAGGTCATGGCGCGCCGCGGTGTAGATACTCTGCGCTTTGGCCCTATGAAGCCGATAGGTCTCAATCACCCCGTCACCAACGAGGAATACTACGCCGTCGTTCAGCTTCGTCGCGATAACAACGAGGGAACGATGTACAATATCGTAGGATTTCAGACTCACCTGGCTATCGACGAGCAAAAGAGAGTATTTTCTATGATCCCCGGACTTGAGAATTCGGAATTTCTCAGATACGGCGTTATGCACAGAAACACCTATATCGATTCACCGAAGTATCTGTCTGATACTTACGCCCAGAGAGCTTGCCCCGATATATTCTTTGCAGGACAGATGACGGGTGTTGAGGGGTATATAGAGTCGGCGTCGTCGGGATTCGTCGCGGGTATAAACGCCGCGGCAAGAGCGCTTGATATATCCGTTCCGCAGTTTGATAACAGAACTGCCATCGGATCTCTCGGCAAATATATCAGCGAGGGCGGAAGCGGCAACTTCGTTCCCATGAATGTAAATTTCGGAATAATCGCACTACCTGATAAAAAAGTAAAGGGCGGAAAAAAGGCGAGAAACGAGGCGTTGAGCGCGAGAGCTCTTGAGCTTGTCGACGTTGCGAGCGTTGAGCTTGACACCTTGAGAAAAAACGCTGAGCATAGTGATATATGATAGAGATCGCAATTGACGTAATGAGCGGTGATAACGCTCCGCTCCAATTGATAAAGGGTGCTGTTGAAGCTGCCTCCGAGTATGACGTGAAAATAACGTTGTGCGGAGACGAGGGCATCATCAACTACGTTGCTTTTCAAAACGATATAGATCTTTCAAAGGTCAAAATAAAGCACGCTCCGTCCGTTATCGTGATGGAGGACGCTCCTCTATGTGTTGTCAGAGACAAAAAGGATTCCTCAATGGCGGCAGGACTTTATATGCTCGCAAACGGGGAGGCGGACGCTTTTATTTCCGCGGGCAATACGGGCGCTCTGCTGGCAGGTGCGACGCTTATCGTCCGTCGTATAAAGGGAATAAAGCGGGCGGCAATAGCAACCGTGCTTCCGTTTGCTTCTCCCGTTCTTCTCATTGATTCGGGCGCAAACGTTGAGATAACGCCCGAAGACTACGTGCAGTTTGCCGTTATGGGCTCCGTGTATTTTAAAAGAGCTCTCGACAACGAGCAAGCGAGAGTTGGACTTCTCAACAACGGTACTGAATATAACAAAGGAACGCCGAATACTAAAAAGGCGTACGAGCTGCTCAGTGCTTGCGACGGAATAAAATTCGTCGGAAACGTTGAATCAAGATCGATTCCGTTTGGTAGCTGTGACGTACTTGTTACGGACGGATTTAGCGGAAATCTGATACTGAAATATACCGAGGGAATGGGAGCGCTCTTTTTAAAGACCCTCAAAGACCTCTTTACCAAAAACGCAGTTACGGTCATGAGCGCGATGGCGATGAAGGGACAGCTCGAAGCTCTGAAAAAGACCTTTAACAGCGACGAGTACGGCGGCGCGCCGCTGCTCGGAATATCAAAGCCCGTTATAAAGGCGCACGGCTCGTCTGACGCTTACGCTGTGAAAAACGCAGTCAGACAGGCAATAAGCTACGCCTCCAGCGGTATCGTCCGCGATATAGCAAGATACGTTGCGGCAAACGAAAAAAAGATAACTGATGTATAAAAAGGAAGTGTTATCGTGACGGAAAAATTTGAAAAAAGCATAAAAGAATTGCAGAGAAGCATCGGATACAGCTTCTTTGATACGAGCATACTCAGACTTGCTCTGACACATTCTTCTTTTGCAAACGAGCTGAAAGCGAAGAACAAGCATCTGTTATGTAACGAACGCTTGGAGTTTCTCGGAGACAGCGTGTTATCTTTGGTCACGAGTGAGTTTATATACTCCGAGTACGGAGAGCTTCCCGAGGGAGAATTGACTAAACTGCGTGCCGACGCAGTATGCGAGGATGCCCTGGCGAGCTATTCAAGAGATATATCCCTCGGCTCTTACCTCTTTCTCGGAAAGGGAGAGGAGCAAAACGGAGGACGGCAGAGAAAGAGCATCTGTGCAGATGCCTTTGAGGCTCTCATAGCGGCTATATATACTGATTCCCAAAACAACGGCGGAGACGGATTTGAATGTGCCAAACGCTTCGTATTGCCTTTCGTGCGAGAGCATATAAGAAACAGAATACAGAGCGGCGTCAGCACGGACTATAAGACGAAGCTCCAACAGATAGTGCAACAGGTAAACGGAGAGATACTTGAATATGTCGTAGTATCCGAGTCAGGCCCCGATCACAAAAAGGTATTCGTGGTCGAAGCACGTTTGAATTCAAACGTCATAGGCTCGGGAAAAGGCAAAAGCAAGCGTGAAGCCGAGCAGTCTGCGGCAAAGCAGGCGCTCGAGCTTTTCGGAGAATAATAAAACACCGAGATGAGCGATGGCGGTTTTTTCCTCCATCGCTGTATCTCTCAAAAGGGAAAATGAAAAAACAGAAAAAACATATTAATATTCCCGTATTCGTGACTCATCTCGGATGTCCGAATATGTGTGTTTTTTGCAATCAGCGCAGTATATCCGGCAGATACGAGTTTTGCTCCGAGAAGGTCGTTGACGATATCGAGACGGTACTTTCGGGAGTTGACAGAAGCGATACAGAGATAGAGCTTGCGTTTTTCGGAGGCTCGTTTACGGGGATAGACAGAGAGCTTATGATCGAGCTTTTGACTATCGCCCGCGGATATCTTGACAAAGGTATGATAGACTCGGTCAGATGCTCTACGCGCCCCGATTACATAGACGAGGAGATACTCTCTATACTAAAACGCTACGGAGTGAAGACGATAGAGCTCGGCATACAGAGCATGGACGACGCGGTGCTTTCCGAATGTAAGAGAGGTCATAGCGCCGAGAAAACGAGACGTGCGTGTGAGCTTATCGTAAACGGCGGTTTTCGTCTCGTCGGTCAGATGATGATAGGACTGCCCGGAGCCGACGAGAAAAGCGAGATGAGATGTGCTGAATTTATCGCGGGATGCGGTGCGTGCGGTGCGCGCGTCTACCCAACCGTCGTTTTCTACGGCACGGAGCTCGTTTCTATGTGCGAGAGCGGAAGATACGTACCGCTCACGACCGAGGATGCAGTGCGCCGTACGGCGCGGGTACTCGATATCTTTGACAGAGCGTCAGTACCCGTTATACGAGTAGGACTCTGCGCCTCTGACAATCTCAGCGACGACTCCTGCGTCTACGCGGGAGCTAACGACGCCGCTATCGGAGAGATGGCTATGAGCGCTCTCTATTACGAGAGGATCACCGAAAAACTCGCACAATATCCGAGTATCCCCGACCGCGCGGAGTGCACCATTTATACCTCTCCCGCATCAGTTTCCAAGGTTTCGGAACACAAGAAGAAAAATAAGATTGAGCTTATGAAAAAATATGGCTTTAAGTCTGTCAAAATTGTTGAAAAAAACGATTTGATAGGTTATAATATATTGATAGACGTTAAATGACGCGGAGTTTTTTCGCACATCAAGATAAAAGTTGAACGGAGGAAGGAAAATGTATCTCAAATCGCTTGAGTTGCACGGATTTAAATCCTTTCCAAATAAAACGACGTTGAATTTCGAGAGAGGCTCGACGGTCATCATCGGCCCCAACGGAAGCGGAAAGAGCAACATTTCCGACGCTATGCGTTGGGTTCTCGGAGAAATGTCAACCAAAAACATCAGAGGCTCCAAGATGGAGGACGTTATCTTTGGCGGTGCCGATACGCGACGCCCCATGGGATACGCCGAGGTCTCGGTGACCTTTGACAATACCGACGACGAGCACAGGATAGATTCCGTCTACGATGAGATAACGGTAACACGCCGTTACTATCGTTCGGGAGACAGTGAGTACTTCCTTAACAGAAAGCCTTGCCGTCTGCGCGACATCCACGAGCTGTTTTTGAACACGGGTGTCGGACGAGAGGGATATTCCATCATCGGACAGGGTAGAATAGCCGAAATACTCTCAAAAAAGAGCGAGGACAGAAGAAACATCTTCGAGGAAGCGGCAGGAATATCTAAATTCCGCTACAGAAAAACGGAAAGCGAGCGCAAGCTTGCCGAGACTGAGGCAAATATGCTTCGCGTTTCCGATCTTCTCTCCGAGCTTGAGGCGAGAGTCGGACCGCTTGAAAAGGACGCGCAAAAGGCGAAGAAGTACCTTGAACTTTACGAGGAGAAAAAGCGCACCGACGTTGCCCTGTGGATATACGATACCGCAAGACTCCACGAGGAAGAGCAGAGAGCCGCTGAGGCACTCAGACTCTCCGAGCACGAGCTTGAGATGGCAGAGGATACTCTGCGCGGTTTTGAGCGTCAGTATGACAAGCTCTTTGAGGAAGGACAAAAAACCAAGCTCGAGTCGGAAAAACTGCTCGTTGAGATAAAGAAAACGAGTGATATGATCTACAAGCTCCAGTCGGAGATGAAGGTCAGCGAAAACGAGACGGCGCACAACAATACCCTTATTGCTTTGTGCGAGCATTCCGGCGGAGAGCTTGCAACTCAAAAGGATAATTTCGATCGCTCCTCCGATGAGATCAGAGCCGAGATCGCAGTCTGCAAGACGCGTCTCTCTGAGCTTGAAAAGGAATACGCAGAGAGCTGCGAGAGACAGACGAAGTACGCCGAGCGTATAGCCGCCTACGATAAAGAGCTCGACGATATGCTTTCCCAAATACGCGATCTTGAAAAGAGAAATACGGATATCAAGGTGCGCATCAGCGTGCTTGAAAATTCCCACAACTCCGATATATCGAAGGGTAAGGAAGCAAAAGATCAGTTAAAGCGCTATTCCGAGGAATGTGACGCGCTCAAAAACAGTATCGAACGCTCGAATGCGGCTCTCAACAATTACGCCGCCAAGACTGCCGAGTATGAAAAGGAAGAGAAGAGGATCACCGACAGCCAAAACGACATATCCAAGAGATCGACAGAGCTTTCCTCTCTTATTGCCGAGGCTACGCTTCGCAGAGATACCGCAAAGGAAAAGGCAAATACGCTCTCTGATATGGAGGCGCATTTTGAGGGCTACGCCAATGGCGTGCGTTACGTTATGCGAAAGTATAACGATGGCGGCATTGATGGAGCAGGTACTATCTACGGTCCGCTTTCAAAGCTGATAGGCGCAAGAGACGAGTACGTCACCGCGGCAGAGACCGCACTTGCAAACAATATACAGAGTATCGTCTGCGACAACGAGGAAACGGCAAAAGCAGCGATCCGACTTCTTAAAGCAAGCGGTCAGGGAAGAACTACCTTCTATCCCCTCACGAGTATGCACGCGCAGGACGAAACGGAAGAAATGCGCAGAGCGTATAAGTGCAAGGGCTATATAGGTACCGCTTCCGAGATCATAGATTGCGACGATAAATTCAGAATAGTTCTTGATTCCGTGCTTGGCAGAACGCTCGTTTTCGACGATCTTGACAACGCGTCTGCTTGTGCCAGAGCCGTTAAATATCGCGTAAAGATAGTTACCCTTGACGGTCAGATCATCAACGCGGGCGGTGCTTATACGGGCGGTTCAAGCAAAAAGGACAGCTCTATAATGTCAAGAAGCGCAAAGATCGAATCACTTTTGGCGGACGTGCGCGAGCTTGATAAAAAGCTTGAAGAGTATAACGGAGAAAAGAACGCCCTTGATAATGAAGCTGAAAAGCTCACTGCTGCCGCAAACGCAGTAAAGCAGCAGATAGATATCATCTCCACAATGTCCGGTGCCGAGAGAGCACAGCTTGAGGCATACAAGGCAAAGCTTGAGACGGAGACCGAGCTTATCACAAGACTCACGGAAGATATAAGCAAGCTTGAAGCGCTAAATACGGGTTACTCTGATGAGATATCCTCGCTTGAGGCTGAGGCTCTTGAATGTGAAAAGAACGCAGAGCTCCTTCGCGAAAAGAGAACTGCCCTTTCACTTGAAAAGAACCGCGAGATCGAGGAAAAGGAAGGGGCACTCGGAGAATCAAACGAGATACTCGTTCGTCTTGCAGAAGCAAGAAAAGACGAGGAGAATGCAAATCAGCGTCTCGGAGCCGTTCTCTTGCGTATCCTTGAGGTCGAGTCGGATATAGAGGCAAACAAGCAGAAAGCGGCGGGCTATCGTGCGGTGCTCGATCAGCTTGAAAGATCAAGGGAGCTTGGAAGAGAAAATCTCGAAACGCTTGAAGCTGCCTTGTCCGAGCTTAACGGCAAGCGTGCAGGTGCAGAGGAGAGCGGATTTGACTATGAAAAGAAGCAAAACGACCTTCGCATCCGCATAAGAGAAAAGACGCAGGAAAAGGAGCTTCTTTTCAAGACGCATACCAAGAACGAGGCAAGATACAAGTCACTTGCCGAGCAAAAGGATAAATTTACGGCTCAGATATGGGACGATTACGAGCTTACCTACACTCAGGCGGTAGCGCTTGAGTATCCTCCCGTAAGCGAGGAGAACAGAGCCGAGTTTACGTCCAACGCTCAAAAGCTGAAAAATCAGATCAGAGCGCTCGGCTCGGTCAATATCGGTGCTATCGAGGAGTATGCCGACGTAAAGGCAAGATACGACGAGATGAGCACGCAGATAAACGATCTTTCAAACTCGAGAAAACAGCTTGAGGGTATCATTGCAAAGATCGAGGGAGAGATGAAGCGCAGCTTCTCCGAGGCGTTTAACAAGATAAACGAAAACTTCAAGGTCACCTTCTCCGAGCTTTTTGGAGGCGGTCAGGCGGAGCTTCTTCTTACCGATCCCGAAAACATCCTTACCAGCGGAATAGATATAAAGGCGGCACCTCCCGGAAAGATAGTAAAGAGTCTTATGCTTCTCTCCGGAGGAGAGCAGGCTTTCGTTGCCATCGCTCTGCTCTTTGCAGTGCTCAAGGTCAACCCCTCTCCGTTCTGTATACTTGACGAGATAGAGGCGGCGCTTGACGAGGTGAACGTTGCGAGATTTGCCGACTACATAAAGAAATTCGGCACTATACAGTTTATTCTCATTACTCATAGACGAGGCACTATGGAGGCAGCTGACAGAATGTACGGCGTTACCATGCCCGAGCAGGGCGTCAGCAAGGTCATTGAGCTCAACGTCTACGAGTTTGAGCAGCGACACGACGAATTTTTGAAATGACCGTCAACGACGGACAAGGAGATATGAATGTCATTTTTTGATAAATTAAAAGCAGGACTTTCAAAGACGAAAGCTGCGGTCATGGGACAGGTCAACGAGCTTTTCAAGTCCTTTGTCAGAATAGACGAGGATATGCTTGAGGAACTTGAGGAGCTTCTTATATGCGCAGATATCGGTGCTTCTACCACCGAATATATCCTCGACGAGCTCAAAGAGAGGATCAGGGAAAAGAGACTGACAGATCCCCAGGACGCGAAAAACGAGCTCAAGGACATACTCTTGTCTCTTATCGGAGAGGGAGAAGGACTCAGACTCGGCTCGAAGCCGTCCGTCATTCTCGTTATCGGTGTAAACGGAGTCGGAAAGACTACGTCTATCGGTAAGATGGCGGCAGAACTTAAATCACAGGGCAAAAAGGTCATAGTTTGCGCTGCCGATACCTTCAGAGCGGCGGCGATAGAGCAGCTTGGCGTGTGGTGCAACAGAGCAGGAGTTGAACTGATAAAGCAGTCTGCAGGCTCGGATCCTGCAGCGGTCGTTTACGACGCGGCAAACGCGGCAAAGAGCCGTGGTGCCGACGTTCTTATCATCGATACCGCGGGCAGACTCCATAACAAAAAGAATCTTATGGACGAGCTTGCAAAGATAGACCGAGTTATCGGCAGAGAGCTTGCGGGATGCGAGCGCGAGACGCTCCTCGTTCTTGATTCCACGACGGGACAGAACGCCGTAAGTCAGGCAAAGGAATTTAAAAACGCCGCAGATATCACGGGACTCGTTCTTACGAAGCTCGATGGAACTGCAAAGGGCGGAATAGTTTTCTCCGTCAAGAGAGAGCTTGATATTCCTGTCAAATTTATCGGCGTCGGAGAGGGGATCGACGATATGAAGCCCTTTGAGCCGAAAGAATTCGTAAAGGCACTTTTTGAGGAGTGATAGTATGAAAAAGCATACGTTCGTTCTCGCTTCCGCAAACAAGAACAAAATAAGGGAATTCAGACAGATATTATGCGATAGAGCCTCCGAGATATTCGGAGACGATACGGTCGATATAGAGCTTCTTTCTCTTTCTGATATCGGATTTTTTGATGATATCGTTGAGGACGGAGATACTTTTGAGGAAAACGCCGCAATCAAGGCGGTGTGTGTCTCAAAGTGCACGGAATACCCGTGTATTGCCGACGACAGCGGTCTGTGCGTTGACGCACTCGGTGGTGCTCCCGGAGTTTATTCCGCTCGTTATGCGGGTGAGCACGGAGACGACGAGGCAAATATAAAAAAGCTCCTCTCCGAGCTTGACGGAGAAGAGAACAGATCGGCGCAGTTCGTCAGTGCCATAGCTTACGCCGTCGCAGGCGAGCTTTCCTTTACCGTTCGCGGTGAGGCTCACGGCAACATCCTCTGCGAAAAAGCAGGCGAGGGCGGCTTTGGATACGATCCCGTGTTTGAATGTGCGCACTACAAGATCAGCTACGCAGAAATGTCGGCGGAGCTGAAAAATTCCGTTAGCCACAGAAGAAAAGCGATAGAGCGGCTGGCTGACGAATTGTTTAAAAAGAATTGATCGAGGTTTTTATGCTGACCAGTAAACAGAGAGCACATCTTCGTTCGATAGCGCAGAGCTACGATACGATCTTTCAGATAGGAAAACAGGGACTTACCGAGCAAACGGTAAAGACTGTATACGACGCCCTTGAGGCGAGAGAGCTTGTAAAGCTCAGAACGCTCGAGACCTGTCCTTATACGCCCAGAGAAGCGGCAGAAGCGTTAGCTGATGCGTGTGACGCCGAGGTCGTTTGCGTTACGGGCTCGCGTTTCGTTTTGTGGCATCGTTCCACCAAGGAAAAGAACAGAAAGATAGAGCCTTGACGGCTTTTGACAAAAGGAGCGGTACTATGTCTTTAAAAGGTAAAAGCATCGCCCTCTACGGCGGCAGCTTTTCTCCCCCGCATAAGGGACATATACTTGCGGCACGTGCGTTTTTAGAATGCACGTGCGCAGACGAGCTGGTAGTTATGCCGCTGAAAAAGCCCCCGCACAAACAACTCGACGCCTTTGCCTCGGACGAGGACAGACTAAATATGTGTCGGCTTGCCTTCTACTCCGACGAGGTGCTGAAAGACAGGTGCCGAGGCTCCGAGTTTGAGATAAAGAGAGATAAAACCAGCTATACGGTAGAAACTATCGAGTATCTCATCGGTCAGGGGTGCAGAGAGATATATCTGCTCATCGGCACGGATATGCTTCTCACCTTTGAGAGCTGGCACAGATACCGCGATATCTTCTCTTATGCGAGCGTATGCTTCGTAAACCGATATGAGTCGGATAGAGGAAAATGCAGCGAGTGCGCCGAGCGCTTCCGTCAAGAATATGGCGCGCGTATAATAGAAATAAACGCCCCCGTGTTTGACGTCAGCTCCTCCGAGATAAGAGAAAAGATAGCACAGGGAAGCTCCGTTTCGGGACTTCTCTGCGACGAGGTCGTCAAATACGTAGAAAAAAATTCTCTTTACAAACGGAAATGATATGATTACAATAGAAGAAAGACTCGATATCTTGCGTGAGCAAGTGAGGGGAGAAATGAGCGAAAAACGCTACCGTCACACTCTCGGAGTTGAGGAAGAGATATCGGCGCTTGCAGACGTGTATCTGCCCGAAAAGAAAGCACTTCTTCGTGCAGCGGCACTCTTGCACGATATAACGAAAGAATATTCAAACGACCGCCAACTTGAGTTGATCGAGAGGACGGGTGCGGACGCAGATTATTACAGGACCCAGAGCCACAAACTCTACCATTCGCAGAGCGCCGTTTTCGTAATTAGCGAAAAATACGCCGAGTGGGCGGATGCAGAGCTGCTGCACGCGGTCAGCGTTCATACCGCGGGTGACGGAGAAATGAGCTTGTTTGACAAGCTGCTTTATCTTGCCGACTATACCGAGCCCACGCGCACCTTTGAGGATTGCGTTACGTTGCGCAGATATCTGTGGGACGGAATGGAAAACGCAGACGACGTTTTCCTTCATCTTGACAGGACTTTGATCCTTTCCTTTGATCTGACTATCAGAGATCTGATCGGAGAGGGAAGACCAATATCGCAAAAAACGGTAGAAGCGAGAAATTCACTTCTTGCCAAAATAAAGGAAGGATAACTTATATGCAGGATATCAAAAATATCGAACCGAGAATACTCGGAGAAAAAATAGTAGACGTAATTTACAGAAAAAAGGGAAAGAACATCGAGCTTATCAACGTCGAGGCTCAGACCTCAGTTACTGAGTACTACGTCATCGCAACGGGTAACAGCAGAACGCAGATATCCGCTATCAGAGACGAGGTGGATGTAAAGCTCACCGAGTGGGGAGTTGCTCCTTACAGAATAGAGGGTAGAGGCAACGGCACGTGGGAGCTTCTTGACTTCGGCTCTGTTATAGTTCATATATTCAGCCGTGAGGCAAGAGATTTTTACAAGCTCGAGCATCTCTGGGCAGACGCCGAAAAGATAGACGTTACCCCCATCCTTGACAGGATCGACGCTGAAAACGCAGCCCCCGTAGGTGAATGATAACATTGATATTTATTTGATTTGAGGATATAGATATGAAATACGATGCAAATGTAATTGAGCAAAAATGGCAAAAGCGCTGGGAAGAGGAGAAGATCTTCGAGGCACAGGATCATTCCGACAAACCCAAATTCTACTCTCTGGTAGAGTTCCCCTATCCTTCGGGCGCGGGAATGCACGTCGGACACATAAAGGCGTACAGCGGACTTGAGATAATTTCAAGAAAGCGTCGTATGCAGGGATACAACGTACTTTTTCCTATCGGATTTGACGCGTACGGACTTCCTACCGAGAACTATGCTATAAAGACGGGTATCCATCCAAGACAGGTAACCGACAAGAATATTGAAAAGTTCACCTCCCAGCTCAAGAGAGTCGGATTCTCATTCGATTGGACGAGAGTCGTAGATACGACAGAAGAGGACTATTACAGATGGACTCAGTGGATATTCTTAAAAATGTTTGAAAACGGTCTCGTTTTCAGAGATACCGCACTCGTAAACTATTGCCCCTCCTGCAAGGTCGTTCTTTCAAACGAGGACTCGCAGGGCGGTAAATGTGATATCTGCCACAGTGATATCGTGCAAAAGTCAAAGGACGTCTGGTATCTGCGCATTACTCAGTACGCCGACAAGCTTCTTTCGGGACTTGAGGACGTAGATTACCTCCCCAACGTAAAGCAACAGCAGGTCAACTGGATAGGAAAATCCGTCGGTGCATTCGTAAACTTCTCCCTCGTTGGCGCTGATGAAAAGCTCCGTATCTATACGACTCGCCCCGACACACTCTACGGTGTTACCTTTATGGTCATCGCACCCGAGCATCCTATTATTGAAAAGTACAGAGATCAGATAAAGAACATCGACGCTCTCGACGCATACAAGGCAGAATGTGCAAAGAAGACCGAGTTTGAGCGTACGCAGCTTGTCAAGGAAAAGACGGGCGTATGCATCGACGGTATCAGCGCAGTAAACCCCATAACGAACAAAGAGATACCGATATACATCTCCGACTACGTAATGATGGGCTACGGTACGGGCGCTATTATGGCTGTTCCCGCACACGATGAGCGTGACTACGATTTTGCAAAGAAATTCGGAATAGACATCGTCGAGGTCATTCGCGGCGGCAATATTGCCGAGGCAGCGTACACGGGCGACGGTGAAATGGTAAATTCGGGATTCCTCAACGGCTACGACAACAAGAAGGACTCTATCGCTCGTATGATAGAGGAGCTTGAAAAGATGGGAATCGGTGAAGCGGGCGTTCAGTATAAGATGAAGGACTGGGCGTTCAACCGTCAGAGATACTGGGGCGAACCTATTCCGATAGTTCATTGTGAGCATTGCGGAATGGTAGCAGTACCTTACGATCAGCTCCCCCTCAGACTTCCAAACGTACAGAACTTTGAGCCCGGTGAGGGCGGCGAGAGCCCCCTTGCAAAGATCGCAGACTTCGTAAATTGCAAATGCCCCAAGTGCGGAGCTGACGCAAAGCGCGAAACGGATACTATGCCTCAGTGGGCAGGCTCATCATGGTACTTCCTCCGTTATATCGACCCGCACAACAAGGAAGCCTTCGCAGATAAAGACAAGCTCAACTACTGGATGCCTGTTGACTGGTACAACGGCGGTATGGAGCACGTCACAAGACATATGATCTATTCACGCTTCTGGCATCACTTCCTCTACGATATTGGAGCTGTCAACACTCCCGAGCCTTACGCCAAGAGAACGGCACAGGGACTTATCCTCGGCCCCGACGGAGATAAGATGTCAAAGTCAAAGGGTAACGTAGTAGACCCCAACGACGTAGTTGATCAGTACGGTGCAGACGTACTTCGCGTTTACATTCTCTTTATGGGTGACTACGGCTCTGCTGCCCCCTGGAACGATTCAAGCATGAGAGGATGCAAGAGATTCCTCGAGAGAGTTGCCGAGCTTTCCAATATGGCAAAGGGAAGCGGCTCGACTCCCAAACTCGAGGTCGCATTCAACAAGACCATCAAAAAGGTCACCGAGGACATCGAGGATATGAAGTTCAATACCGCTATCGCTTCTATGATGGCACTCGTAAACGAAATTTACGAGCACGGTTCACTCACCGTAGACGAACTCAAGAGTCTGGTTGGTATCCTTTGTCCCTTTGCTCCTCATCTTTGTGAGGAAATGTGGGAGGAGCTCGGAGAAAAGACGCTTCTGTCCGTTTCTCCCTGGCCGACGTTTGATCCCGCAAAGACGGTAGACTCTATGATCGAGATCGGAGTACAGATAAACGGTAAGTTCAGAGGCACGGTAACCGTACCCGCAGACGCCGACAAGGATCGTACCGCCGAGATTGTAAAGACAGACGAAAAGATCGCCGCTTTGATAGAGGGCAAAACGATAGTAAAAGAGATCGTAGTCCCCGGCAAGATCGCTAACATAATCGTAAAATAAAAACGACGCTATGCCTTTCGGTTTTCCCCGAAAGGCATAGTATTATCAGGAGAATATCATGAATATAGATATAGAACTCTTAAAGAAGATCGTGCTCGGAGCGGGTGAGCTTTTTCTCGACGAGGAGAACGCTCACAACGTTACCGAAAAGGGTGCTGCGGATTTCGTTACCGCAGTTGACTACGCCTCGCAAAATTATATAAAGGCGGAGCTTGACAAATACTATCCCGAGGCCGCACTTTTGTGTGAGGAGGGAGATAACAGCAATTTCACGCCTAAAAAGTACACCTTCGTGCTCGATCCCGTCGATGGAACGACCAACCTGATCCACCGTTACAGACAGAGTGCCGTCTCTCTCGGACTTCTCATTGATGGAGAGCCGGCAGCGGGCGTCGTCTACAACCCATTCAATCGTGAGCTGTTTTGGGCAGAAAAGGGATGTGGCGCATACTTCAACGGCAAAGAGATGAAGGTAAGCCCCGAAACTAATTTCTCAAAGAGCGTCATTACTATCGGTACTATGCCTTATTACAAGGAGTATGCCGATAAGAACTTTGAAATGTTCAAGCGCATATACCTTGACGCCGTAGATATCAGACGTACAGGGTCTGCCGCACTTGACCTCTGCTACGTTGCCGACGGAAGAACGGAAGCCTTCTTTGAAAGAGGCCTCAAAGCCTGGGACTTCTGCGCAGGAGCCGTTATCCTCACCGAAGCTGGCGGAAAAATAACCGACTGGCTGGGCAACCCTCTCGATTACTACAAAGAGCAGAATATCGTCGCATCTAATAGCATATTCCACCAAAGAATGCTCGACTACCTCAAATGATCACAAATTCAAGGTTTAGGGGCGTTAAACTCAAAGAATAGAATATTCAAAATTAAAAAGAAAGATCAGTATGATACTCCAAGTGTCATACTGATCTTTTTTGTTTTTATTTAGATATTGACTTGAAATATACGTCAAGCAGATTTAACGCCGTTTCCTTTTCCTTTTGCGTACAGGAGTTAAGACGCGTCAATATTTCCTCTTGCTTTATGTTGACGGTGTTTATCTCTTCGGTCAGTATCTCGTTTGGCGTAATATGTAACGCATCGCAAATTCGCAGTATAGTTTCAATACGCATATTTACGCTTCCGCGCTCAATATCGGCATAAGTTCGATCGGATAATCCCGCCGCTTCCGCAACTTCTGCCTGTGTCATTCCTGCCTTTTTTCGTATCGCGTGCAACTTGTTTCCTATAGAATAAAAGTCGAATATAAGCATTATTCTTCCCTCACATATGTATATATAGGAATTATACATCCTTTTTGTGTTGACAAATAGGAAGGCGAGATGTATACTTATAGGAAGCTTAGTTCCTATAATGTCAAGCTGTATATGTTTTTTCAAAAATAAATCAAAAAATTAAAGGAGATTGACAAAATGAAGAAAGCACTATATCGATTGATGTTCATGTTTGTATTCCTGATGCTAATAGGCGTGTCATTCACCCTCGGGACTACCCCGGCAAAAGCTGCGTATTATTCAGGTAACTGTGGTGCTGAGGGAGATAATCTCACGTGGACTCTCTACGAGGACGGTACTCTCGCTATCGACGGCACGGGAGATATGGCAGAGTATGGATGGAAAGCTCATCCTTGGTATGCTTACGTTGATAGCATTACAGCCATTTCTTTGCCTGAAGGGCTGACGAGTATAAGTGAATACGCCTTTTGGCAGTGTTCAAACGTTACCGAGATTACCATACCCTATAGTCTGGTTCGTGTAGGAAGCTCGGCATTTTGGGGGTGCGAAGGTCTTGAAGCAGTGTATATTTCCGACCTCACCTCTTGGTTATCTATAGAATTTCAATATTCACAAGCAAACCCGCTCAATTTTGCGCACGACCTGTACCTTGACGGTGAGCTTGTTACCGATCTTGTAATTCCCGAAAACGTAACTAGAGTAGGAAATTATGCTTTGTGTGGAAGCGAGTCTTTGAAAACCGTTACCTTTAATGACAAAATAACAAGCGTTGGTGATGGCGCATTTGCAGATTGTTATGGTATTGAGGGAGTATACGTTTCGAGCGAGAGCGTATGGAGCAATATTTCATTTGAGGGGTTCGGTTCTAATCCGACGACGTATGCGGAATTGCTCTACGTCAACGACCAACTCATAACGGAATTCGTAATTCCAAACGGTATCGAGTTTGTTTCTCCTTACGCTTTTTATAATTGCTCAAATATAAAGTCGGTAGTTATCCCCGATAGTGTAACGAGTATCGGATATAGAGCGTTTATGCATTCTGCTATCGAAAGCATCGTTATCCCTGATAGCGTAACCGAAATCGGATCTGAATCATTTCAAAACTGTTATAGCTTAAAAACCGTAACTTTGCCAAAACAAATTACGGTTATAGAGGACGTACTTTTCTTAAATTGCAGAAGCTTGCAGAGCATTGAGATACCCACAACAGTTACGAGAATTGGCGAAATGGCATTCTACGGATGTGAGAGTCTTACCGAAGTAACGCTTCCGGATGCGCTTACATATTTGGGTTGTGAAGCTTTCGCTTATTGTTCATCTCTTTCGAAGGTATATTGCCCCAAGGGCTTGACCTATATTGACGGTAGTTTTACGGATAGCTATGAGGTCGTACTCTACGTTTATGAAAACTCATATTCCCACGAATATGCTCAAAACTACGGCATTGATTTCGTTTTGATAGAAGAGTTTGAAGAACCGTCAACAGTAATTAGCGGTTTCTGCGGTGCCGACGGAGATAACCTTGCCTGGGTGCTTGACACCACCACAGGTATTCTTCTCATTGAAGGTGCAGGCGATATGGCGGATCATGACGGTTGGAGCTCGGAAGCTCCTTGGAACAACTATCGATCTTATATAACAACTGTTCTTTTTTCGGGTGAAATCACGTCGATCGGTGACAATGCTTTCTTTGGCTGTGAAAATCTAACATCTGTTACGATTCCATATGGTGTAACAAGAATAGGTTGTCGCGCATTTATGTCTACCGGTATTGAGAGTATTGATATTCCCGACAGTGTGACAGAGCTGGATGCTGAAGTATTCCAAAATTGTTATAGTCTAAAAACCGTAACTTTGCCAAAATACATTACGGTAATCGAACCGATACTTTTTCAAAACTGCAGAAGCTTACAGAGCATTGAGATACCCGATGGAGTTATCGGAATTGGTGAGGCTGCTTTTTACGGATGTGAAAGCCTTAAGGAAGTGACTCTCCCTGATGGAGTTACCTATTTGGGATTAGAAGCCTTCGCTTGCTGTTCATCTCTGAAGGTATATTGTCCAAAGAGCTTGACCTACATCGATAAGGGCTTTAATGATGGTTATGACATTGTACTCTACGTTTATGAAAACTCATACTCCCATACATACGCACAAAATTACGGCATTGATTTTGTTTTGATAGATGAAGGCCCTGCAATAATTGCAAGCGGCGCTTGTGGTGCCGACGGAGACAATCTCACATGGACTCTCTATGAAGACTGTACTCTCGTTATTGACGGAGTAGGGGATATGAAATATTATGGAGCTGGTTTTACTCCTTGGGATAGCTATAAGAATATAATTACAACTGTTATTATAAATGATGGAGTTACCAAAATAACTTCAGCTGCGTTTTGTGGTTTTTCAATGATTAAAAGTGTAACTATCGGAAATGGTGTCAAAACGATTGGGTCGAGTGCTTTTAAAGATTGCTCAAGTCTTACTAATATAACTATCGGAAACGGATTAACGTCAATTGAGAGTAAGGCTTTTGATAATTGCAGAAAAGTAAGCAAAGTGCACATAACAGATTTGACAGCGTGGTGTAATATCAATTTTTCTGGTAGAATTTCAAATCCGTTTTGGTATTCGGGCGCACTTTATTTGAATGGTGTAATTATTCAAGATCTTGTAATTCCAGACGGCGTAACTAAAATTCCCAATTGGGCTTTTACAGACTCCCATATTAAGAGTGTAATAATACCTGACGGAGTTGAGACGATTGGATATGGTGCTTTCTACTACTGCGAAGATCTATTGACAGTAACCATTCCGGAAAGTGTTACATGTATTGAAAATTATGCATTTTATAATTGTGAAAGCCTAAGTGTGGTATACATTTCAGATATAGCTGCGTGGTGTAATATTAGCTTTGTTGGGGATACTTCAAATCCGTTATACTATGCAAAAAGGCTCTATTTTAACGGCAAACTTGTTACTGAATTAGTTATCCCGGACGGTGTGACAAGCATAGGCAAGTATGCCTTTTATAGTAACATTCACTTGACCAGTGTTAATATTCCCAACAGTGTAACGGTCATAAATGAATATGCATTCTATAACTGCACAAGCTTGAGGGACATCGTTATTCCTAACGGCGTCACAAGCATTGGTGACTATGCATTCTATAACTGCTTAAAGTTAACGAGTGCAACTATAGGAAACTGTGTTACAAGCATAGGTCAACGCGCTTTCTACGCTTGCAACAACTTAAAGCTTCGCGTGTATCTTGATTCTTACGCTGAGGAATATGCGCAAAGCAATGAGATGAACTACTCGATAATATGTGATGTTGTAGGAGACACTGACGGAGACAATGTGATTACGAATAGCGACGTTGCTATGCTTGTGCGTTATTTGTCCGAGTGGACGTTTGACCATTACGAGTTTGAGATGGCAGACAGCACGTTTGACGGTAAGATCAACAACCGTGACGTGCTCTGGTGCATACTAAAACTTATTGGCTGGGACGAACAAGAAAATTGAATTAACGTAAACCCAAAACGCCCCCGACGCCTACGTAGTCGTCAGGGGCGTTTTTCTTTATCCCATTCACTTCTTATACACCTAAAGGTGTGATGAGATACAAAGGCGGTGTGCCGCCTTTGATGATATACATGTGAGTGCGTGATGACATACCATTGCTTTTGCAATGGATAAAAAAACGACAAGTTCTTACTTGTCGTTTTTTTTATGTCTATCGACTATAGAAAAGATATTTTTCGTTTTTTTGTGATCGGATTTGAAGGTTCGCAAAAAAGATAAGTGAAATATTCGGCCCCAGCCGAATGTGAAATAATTTCCTTTCGGAAATTGTGAAATATCTCCGCCGCCTGCGGCTTCGGTCGATGTGAAATGAAATTTGCCCACAATCGCGTTAGCGAATATTTCACTTTTGCCCAGCAAATATTTCACAGCGAAGCTATTTCACTTGCCCGAAGGGCAAATTTCGTTGAAAAAAGCACTTCAAAAGAAGTGCTTTTTTTCTGGGGTGAGTGATGGGATTCGAACCCACGGCCTCAAGGGCCACAACCTTGCGCTATAACCAACTTAGCTACACCCACCATATGACCGCGACACTGTTGCATCGCGGTATTTCTGGCGTGCCTTGGGGGATTCGAACCCTCGACCTACTGCTTAGAAGGCAGTTGCTCTATCCTGCTGAGCTAAAGGCACATCCGCAACGAATGATATTATAGCATTACTTGCGGAATTTGTCAAGAGTTAATCCTATATTATTTTTAAGAAATATGTATTTTTTGTTTCTTTATCATTCGCTGGTAGCGTTTTTTCTGATAAAGAGTACGCCGAGAGTATTTCTGCCGCAGTGGGATGATATCGTACAGCCTGCGCGCGTAATATGTATTTCCTTGAATACTCCGAGACTCTCTATCTGTTTGACGCATTGCATATATATGCTCTGCTCGCATCCGGCGTGAGTAACGAAGATGTGAGAGGTATCTATATCCGATGCGTCGCCTATTCTGTCCTTTACGTATTGCGAGAGAACGATCTGGAATTTCCCTCTGTATTTTTTCGATACTCCCATCTTTCCTCCCTTTACCGAGATGCAGGGCTTGAGCTTGAGTACGTTTGCGCCAAATGCGGCAAGAGCAGAGCAACGTCCGCCCTTATAGAGAAATTCAAGGTCATCTATCACGAAGGAAGCATCCACGTTTTTAGTGAGCATAGTGCAGGTCTCGGCTATTTCTTGCGCCGTAGCGCCGTCCTCCGCCATTTCTGCCGCCTTTAAGACGAGCAGACCTCCGCCCGTTGAGAGATTTCTCGTGTCTACTACGTAAACGTTGTCAAAATCTGCTGACGCGAGTCGTGCATTGTTGTAGGTGCTCGACATATCCGCGCTTATGGTAAAGAGAATTATGCTCGCTCCCTCGTTGCGTGCCGCTTCAAAAAATTCAAAAAATTTCGCCGTATTTACGGCAGAGGTCTTGGGCAGTTCTCCCGTTTTTGCGTAGTGTGCGTATATCATATCGGGATCGACGTCAACGCCGTCGGTGTAGAGCTTCTCACCGAGACTAACTCCGAGGGGCAGGATCTTAATATCGTATTTTTCTATCAGCTCTTTTGACAGGTCGGTCGTACTGTCACTGGCTATAATAATTTTCTCGCTCATAATAAAACTCCCGTATAGTCAATATAAAAGATCGTGAAAAGTTTATTTTCATTTTACATAAGAATAATAAACTGAAACGAAACTACCGGTGGAGCGTGCTCTTTTCGGTTGACAATACGCAGTATTTGTTTTATGATATGTATAGTGAATAAAAGGAAGGAACACGAAATGATCAACGTTCTTGTAGCTGACGACGACAAACATACGCGTATGCTTCTCACAGCCGTGCTTGAAGCTGAAAACTATAAGGTATATTGCGCATCCGACGGAGTCGAAGCGCTTGAGCTTCTCGATAAAGAGCACATAGACCTCGTCGTGCTCGACGTTATGATGCCAAGGATGGACGGATACGAGTTTACAAAAACTCTCAGAGACGTAAACGACAATCTCCCGATACTTATGATAAGCGCAAAGCAACTGCCCACCGACAAGCAAAAAGGGTTTCTCGTCGGCACCGACGACTATATGACAAAGCCCATTGACGAGGTCGAGATGCTTCTTCGTATAAAGGCATTGTTGCGCCGTGCCCAAATAGCCACCGAGAGAAAAATAGTCGTAGGTGACGCTGTGCTTGATTACGACAGTCTGACCGTTACGAAAAACGGGGAAGTGCACCAACTGCCGCAAAAGGAATTTATGCTTTTGTACAAGCTTCTCTCATACCCCGGAAAAATTTTCACCCGCATACAGCTTATGGACGAGATATGGGGGGCAGAGAGCGATACCGGATGGGAAACCGTGACGGTACACGTCGGCAGACTTCGCCGTCGCTTTGAGCACTGGGAAGAGTTTGATATAGTTTCCGTCAGAGGACTCGGATATAAGGCGGTGAAGAAAAAGTGAAAAAGAACGACAAAACGAGCCTGCAAAAGCTTGAAAATAAAAGAATGGTAAAGCTATCGCTGTTTTTCTCACTTTTAGTTTTCGTCATACTTGTCTGCGCTCTGCTTTTTGCCTGTGCTATTGTGTTGTCTTTGTATCTTATATTTGGCGCAGAGGCATTCTCGCCCCTTACTATTCTTTTGTATATGATACTCATCAGCGTGTTTATCGGCTTTTTTATTGCGCTTCCGATGACGCGCATACATCTGTACCCATTTGCTGATATTATAAATCAGCTTAACCGTCTGGCAAGCGGAGATTACAGCGCGCGCCTCACCTTTAAAAAAATGCTGCTTAATCAGCGCACCTTCAGAGAGCTTTCTTCATCTTTTAACAAACTTGCGGGTGAACTTGAAAATACGGAAATGCTCCGCGCGGATTTTATCAATAATTTCTCGCACGAGTTTAAAACTCCGATAGTTTCTATTGCCGGATTTGCAAAACTCTTAAAGAGAGGAAACCTCTCCGACGAGCAGAGAGCAGAATATATAGAGATAATAGAGAGTGAATCAATGCGCCTCTCTCGTATGGCGACTAATATGCTTGAACTTACGAAGATAGACAATCAGAGTATCCTGACTGACGTAAAGAGCTATAACCTCTCTGAGCAGATACGCTCCTCGGTACTTCTTTTAGAGGACAAATGGATGGAGAAGGGCGTGGGTATAGATATCGATATCGGAGAGTACTATATCAGCGCAAACGAGCAACTTTTAAAGCAAGTGTGGATCAATCTGCTCGACAACGCCGTCAAATTCAGTCATCCCGGAGAAAGCGTGGATATCACAGCCTCCGAGACGGATACGCAGATACGCATAGGTATAACGAACAAAAAACACCCGATATCAGAGCAAGACAAGGCGCACCTCTTTGATAAATTCTATCAGGCAGACCGTTCACATTCTTCGGACGGAAACGGTATAGGCCTTGCAATAGTTATGAAGATACTGAAACTCCACGAGGCGTCGATAGACGTCGAGAGCGACGAGGAGTTGACTACTTTTACCGTTTCGCTCAATAAATAAAAACGAGAAAACTTCGCCTATATTGCGAGCTCAATTGAGAGCGTCGCACCGTGGCGGAGTTTTTTTGTGAATGAATGGACAAATAAAAAAATATAATATCTTGAGTTTATTTTCAGTTTATCAGAGCAAAGTAAAATTCCTCAAAACAGGAGGTGCATACGTTTGGACAAGAACGTCGTTAAAGAAAATTATAAATGTAAAGAAGAGCTTTTGAGCGAGGAATTGTTAAAAGCGGTAGAAAACTCGAAAAAGGAGCTTGACGATTATTACTTCAAGCTCGCCTGCGCAAAGGATCCTGAAGAATACAGCGAAAAAACCGCCGATATGATAGCTTCCTACAAGAGAAGCAACTCTAATATAGCAAAAGCGTACAAGCATACCGCGCGTGCAGCTGACGAGCTTTCGGCAAGACACAAAGACTTGTTAAAGGGAAAGAACAGAAAGATACTCCCTACCGCCCCCGCCAATTGCGTTATTGACCTTGAGGAAAACAGAACGGGGTACTTTGCTCGCGGGATAAATATATACAAGTTATTCCTTATCTGCTTTGTCGGCAGTTTTCTCGGAGTCGTTCTCGAGATGCTTTGGTGCCTTTTGAAAAACGGCTATATAGAGAGCAGGGCAGCGCTTGTGTTCGGCCCGTTCAATCTTCTCTACGGTGTAGGTGCGGTCGTTTTGACCGTAACTTTATATAGATTCAGAAACAGCGGAAAGTTCGCATCGTTTTTCGGCGGTATGATAGTCGGGGGAGTCGTAGAATATCTCTGCTCTTTTTTTCAGGAGCTGTTCTTCGGCTCTCGCAGCTGGGATTACAGCTCAAAGCCGTTTAATATCAACGGCAGAGTTTGCCTGCTTTATTGCGTCTTCTGGGGCGTGCTTGGAGTCCTGTGGGTAAAGAGCATCTACCCCTGCCTTGCATCAATGATGCTCAAGATACCCGACCGATTTGGTAAAACGATGACGTGGGTGCTCGTCGCATTCTTCTTCGCAAACGCCGTCATTACTCTTATTGCGGTGTGGAGATGGTCGGCGAGAATAGACGGAGTTGCCGCGTCAAACTCGTTTTTAGAGTTTATCGACGCGAGATTCAACGATGAATTTATGAGGAGCGTTTTTGCAAATATGGAATTTAATTAAAGCGTCCGTACGGCAGATATTGCATTTTCGTTTCGGTAGTGATATAATGATCGTGAACTACTAAAACTTAAGGGATGCGTCGTGAGACGTGCTGATGTCGTATGAAAAATATCGTAAGTAAAAAGAAGATACCGTATTTCTTTGCGTTCGTATCTTTGTGTCTGGCAACGGGCGCGGCTGTGGGAGTCTGGATATTTGCTTTCAAGCTCCTGGTAGATCTCGTCGTCTCGTATAGTGTCGTGCTATATAGTACGGTGAGGGCAGAGCCTTTGTACGTTCCGCTTTTTATCGGCGGCGTGTTGTTGCTTGCCTTCGTTGCTTCTCTTATACTCAGATCCTCGCAAAACTGCCGCGGAGGAGGTATTCCTACCGCTATTACGGTGCTTCGCGGACTTATATCATTTAGCTGGTTAAAGACGCTGACTACTATGCTTCTCTCGTCTATGATAACCTATTTTTGCGCCGTGCCGCTCGGTACCGAGGGCCCGAGCGTTCAGATGGGTACGGCACTTGGCAAGGGATTTGTAAGCATCTTTTCAAAGAAGCACGTAGCGCTTGACCGTTACGTTATGACGGGCGGAGCTTGCGCCGGCTTTGCGGCGGCTACGGGCGCTCCGATCACGGGAATATTCTTCGCTTTTGAGGAAGCACACAAACGCTTCTCCCCAATGATATTTACTTCTGCCGCACTTACCGTTGCATCCTGTGCGTCGGTAACGCAGTTACTTTGTAAATGCTTTTCGGTAGATAGTGCGCTTTTTAACTTCCATCTTGATCGTATCCTTCCGCTTGAGTACGTCTGGACGGCAGTGCTCGTCGGCGTCGTGTGCGGCTTTTGCGCGCTATTGTTTACAAAGATCTACCGTAACGTACGTACCTTTCTTCAACAAAAACTCAGCAACGTGCCGTTCTTTTTAAAGATACTTTTCGTTTTCTTCATAGTATCCGTCCTCGGACTTGCCTCTGACAGCTTTATCAGATCGGGACACGATATCGTTGAATCTCTGCTTGAGGGAGAGGGAATATGGTATCTGCTCCTTTTGTATTTTGCCGTCAGAGCGATACTTATGATCATAGCAAATAACGTAGGCGTTACGGGCGGACTTTTCGTTCCTACTCTCGCATTCGGTGCAATACTCGGAGCTTTGAGCGCACATTTCCTTATATTTACGGGAATGATGAACGAGCAGTATTACGTAATAGTAGTGCTTATCGGTATAGCGTCGTTTTTGGGAGCGCTTTCAAGAACGCCCATCATTGCTATCACCTTTTGTGTGGAAGCACTGGGGGCCGCTTCAAACATCCTCCCCATCATCGTTGGCGTCGCAGTGTCCTATCTTATAGTTGAGGGATTTGGCGTGACCGCGTTTACCGACGTCGTTATCGAGGGTAAGGTTGAGGACGCGCACAGAAATAAAAAGGCGTATATAGTCGATACCGAGCTTTTAGTGCGCGAGGATAGCTTCGTCTGCGGAAAAGAGATAAGAGATATCCTCTGGCCTCCTAATTGCGTTGTGCTGTCCGTCAAAAAAGGCCCCGATTCGCTTCACGCAAGTGCCGTGATCAACGGCGGAGATATTCTGTGCGTCCATTACAAGACCTACGACAGAGAACATACGGCAACCTTGCTTGAGGCGCTCGCAGGAAAGCAGAGCAGCGGTGTGTTTGAGCATAAAGACGAGGGAGACGCCGAGCTGAACGTCCCCGAATTGTAAAATATAAAATTAAAAAAAGTGAAAGGAAAGCCCTGTAATGACCGAACTTGAATTGTTGAGAGAGAAAAATCCGCATCTTAAAATATACACCATACACGACCCCGAGTTTATCCCTTACGGATATCCGATAACCGACGTTGATACGTCGGAGATCGTAGCGGCAGGAGAAAAGCTCCTTGCTCTTGGCGGAGGAGGATACAAGGCGAGCGTAGAGGAATTCGAGACGCTTGATATACACCGCGCCATCACCGATAGATTCTTCGGTCAGATGGAGGCACAGAGTGGTTTTGTGTGGGGATGCAACTCGCGTATGAACGCACTTGAATGGCATAAATGCTCCGAGATAAACGTGGCCGTTGACGATATCGTTCTTCTTCTCGGTCAGCTTGACGAGCTTGAAGATGGCAGATATCACTCTGACAAGGTAAAGGCGTTCTATCTCAAAAAAGGAGAAATGGCAGAGGTTTATGCTACCTCCCTCCATTTCACACCATGTGCCGTTAAGAAAAGCGGTATGGGTGCAGTTGTAGGACTGCTCAAAGGCACTAACACACCGCTTGACACCCCTGCGACCGACAGATTTTTATGGGCAAAGAACAAATGGCTCTTAGCTCACTGCGATAACAAGGCTATGATAGAGAAGGGCGTCGAGGGGCTTATTGAGGGAGATAATATCGAACTCAACCAAATATAAGAACTTCCGCCAAACCGAAAAACAAACAGAAAGGACTGCGAACGACACCGTTCGCAGTCCTCTTTGTTTTGATCAATACGTTTCGTATCTGCTCTTATATGCCTTGCCCTTTGAGTAATAGTAAGAGTCAGATTTGTTTTTCTTTGGCTTGGTCGTCTCGTTCATAATTACGCCGAGGATCTTGCATCCACTCTTTTCTATCTGCTCCTTTACGCTTTGCGCGCGGTTTATCTTTACCAGATCCTTTGCGATAACGATGAGAGCACCGTCACAAAATGCAGATATGATAGCCGCGTCAATAACAAGTCCAAGCGGGGGAGTGTCGATGATGACGTAGTCGTATGCAGCCTTTGCTCTCTCTATCATCTGTTTGAATCTGTCGTTGTCGATCAGCTCCGTTGGATTTGGAGGATAGTGACCTGAGAAGATAATGTCAAATCCCTGCAACTGCGTGCCGTAGATGACCTCGCCAAGCTCAACGTGACTTGCGAGATATTGGCTCAGACCGTTGAGGTTTGACTCGTTTGTATACTTTGAGAGCATAACGCTCTTTCTGAGGTCTGCGTCTACCAAAAGAACTTTCTTTCCTACCTCGGCAAGAGATTTTGAGAGCTCAAGAGATATCGTACTCTTACCCTCGTTCTGCTCACAGCTGGTAATGCATATTACCTTTTTGTCACTTCCGCAGAAGCTGATATTGGTACGGAGAGATTTGTATGCTTCCTTGGTGAAATAACTGTTATTTTTAAATAGTATTTCTAACTGTTTCATTTTTTCACCTCGGTCTTTGCTTTTGAGTTTGCTTCAGCCGCTTTATAGGGCTGCTCGTACGTCTTGTAGTATTTCTTTGATTTGTAGTAAGAGCTATATTTTCTGTATTTCTTTTTGGAGCTCATCTCGTCGTCGTTGGGGATTATACCGAGAACGGTCAGAGAGAGGTAAGCCGACACTTCTTCAGGCTCGCTGAAGGTGTCGTCACAGAGATAAGCTATGAGATAAGCAACGTAAACGATTATCGCCGCTATCATCATAACGAGTACGGTACGTACGGAAAATACAGAATTTGACGGATGCGTCGGAGTAGTCGCATGCTCCATGATAGAAGCTTGCTCGATTCCCATTACCTCGTAGATTCTGTCAACGCCCTTGTCAGCGGTACTGTTTGCTATCGCCTTAGCCATCTCCGCGTCACTGCTTGATACCGTTATGTTGATTATACGGCTGTCGTCCGTGCTTGAGAGAGATATGCAGGAGAGCAGGTAGTCGTTTGAAACGTCAAGACCAAGATCGGTTATCACGTTCGTCATCGTAGTTTCGGACTTGATAATGAGCTTACAGTCGTTTACCGTCGTGAGTGCGGCGTTGAGATCTTGCACGAATCCCGAAGAGCTCTGATTTTCATCCGTGCTCTGTCTGAGAACGTAGATCTTTGATACCGCCTTATATACGGGATCGTAGGTGTAGTAGGAATAAGTGTACATAGCAGCACCTGCAATGAGTGCCGCCAATGCTATCAGCCAGATCTTGCTGACGAATATTCGCCACAGATCGATTATAGATACTCTGATTTCGTAATTCTGCTTTTGCATATTCAATCCTCGCGTGTGTTTTAATTATTAGCGTTATGAGTCTGGTGAATACCGTCGAAAATGTCAGAGGCGTTTTTGTACGTCAGCAATTCTCTTATCGTATCACCGTAGTGTTTTTGAACGTAAGCTGCGGCTTTCGTCATGCAGGTAGAGCGTTCTCCCGCATCGTGAGTATCCGTTGAAATGATATCACACAGCCCCGCGCTTATCAGCTTTCTTGATAATAGCTTCTGTCGCAATCCGTTCTTTCCTATAAGGGAAGGGGCGTTTACCTGTACCAGCGCTCCGTGCTCCTTTAGGAGTGTCACGTTTCCTAGTCCGTTACGCGTCAGCTTCCGGTATCTTTCCGTATGCGCAACTATCGGGATAAAACCTTCGGATACCAGCGCCTTGACGGATTCAAGAATAGAGTAAGTCTCCTCCGACGAGAGAAAATCCACGAGAACGTATTTGCTCTTGTTGATCGTTCTGCATACGCCGTCTCCGAGATGTGAGCACGCACCTTGATAGTAGAACAGCTCATTACCCAAAAACAACGTAAGGTCGGGGTATTTGTCCTTTGCATACTCACGCAAAACGGAAAAAGCACGTTCAGTCGCAGGATTGTTATCTCCGTAGAAACGTACGTTGAAATGCGGAGTCAGGCATAGCTTTCTTACTCCGTCACGGTATGATAGATCGAGGAGCTCAAACATCTCTTCCTCTGTCTTTGGACCGTCATCTACCCCGAAAAGCAGATGCGAGTGTATGTCAGAGAACATATTTACCGTTCCTTAATAGAAAATTAGATTAAGCATTAATCTGTATTATATCATTATATATAAAAAAAGTCAATATTTAAGAGCATTAAAAGAAATTTACGATTGAAAATTGCTTGACTTTATGTTAAAATCTCTTGTGAAAAGGGGTGGTTTTGTGAAATTGACAAAAAATAGCGTCGTGCGTCTTGAAATAACCGATATCAACAACCTGGGTTACGGCGTTGCCAAACACGGAAATATGGTCGTTTTCGTGTCGGGCGGAGTTGACGGCGACGTATGCGACGTCAAACTGATCAAGGTCAACAAAAACTATTGCGTAGGAATAGTCGAAGCTCTTATCATCCCCTCCGAGCATAGAACGAGCCCTTCTTGTGAACGTGCCGTAGCGTGCGGCGGATGCTCCTATCAGAGCATTTCGTACGAGCACGAGCTTCAGATCAAAAAGAGATACGTAGAGAGCGTGTTCAAAAAAGCAGGCCTAAGCGAGGTCAAGGTGAACGATACGGTATCAAACGGAGCAACGGACGGATACAGAAACAAAGCACAGTATCCCATCGGAATGAAAAACGGAGAATATACGATAGGCTTCTACGCTCCGAAAAGCCACAGAGTTGTGGACGTTGAGCATTGTACGCTCGCACCGGCTTTGTTTTCTCGGATATGCAAACAGCTAAAGGCTTTCTTTGCAAAGTATCAGATCAGCGTCTACGACGAGCAAAACGGCACGGGAGTGTTGCGCCACGTTTATCTGCGGGCATCCGCTTCCCTTGATAGCGTTATGCTGTGTCTCGTCGTAAACGCAGGCAGATTCCCTTACGAAAACGAGCTTGTCTCTTTCGCAAGAGAGTCTCTCCCCGAGGTGACTACGCTGCTCGTCAATACAAATACGCAGGATACCAACGTAGTACTGGGCGATGAATATACCTGCCTTTTCGGAGAGGGATACGTAAAAGATACCCTCTGCGGTGTACCGCTTGAGATATCTCCCGCTGCCTTTTATCAGGTCAATCACGATATGGCGGAGCTTATATATAAAAAAGCGGCAGAGCTTGCCCGCCTCGGAGGTGGTGAGTGCGTTTACGACCTCTATTGCGGAATAGGAAGCATAGGACTCAGTATGGCAGACCTTGCGGGCTCTATCGTAGGAGTCGATATCGAGCCTTCCGCTATTGAATGTGCCGAGCGTAACGCTCGTGCGAAAAATATCAAAAACGCACGCTTCTTGTGCGCCGATGCTTCGAGATGCGAGGATCTTTTTGAGAGCGTGGGTATAACGGGCAAGATAGAGGACTCTGTCGTCATTTTTGATCCTCCTCGCAAGGGATCAAGCCAAAAGCTTATATCCGACGTGTGCAAGAGAGAACCCAAACGCGTCGTGTACATATCCTGTAATCCCGATACTCTGGCGCGCGACAGCGTGTATTTCAGAGAGTGCGGATATAAAAATTACGAGATCACACCCTACGACCTGTTTCCTCGCACGGGACACGTCGAATGTATTACCGTTTTTGAGAAGGTGAAATAATGGCAAAGGATAACAAAACTAACGCAATGCGAATACTCGACAGAGAAAAGATAAGCTACGAGGTCAATCTCTACGAGTGCGATGAATTTATCGACGGCGTCAGTATCGCGGATATGCTCGGACAGGACTACGAGAGCTCGTATAAAACCCTCGTGCTTCGCGGCAAGAGCGGTGCCTATTACGTTTGCGTCATACAGATACACAGAGAGATAGACCTGAAAGCTGCGGCTCGAGAGCTTGGTGAAAAATCGGTCGAGATGATACACGTCAAGGACCTGCTCGCAATAACGGGTTACATACGCGGCGGCTGCACCTCGATCGGTATGAAAAAGCAATACAAGACGCTGATCGACGAAACGGCACGCGAAAAGGAAAAGATAATAATCAGCGGCGGCAGGATAGGCGCTCAGATCTTTATCTCTCCCACCGATCTTTGCAAGGTGACTTCCGCTTCCTTTGCACCGATACAGGCATAAAAGCATACAAAAAAGCATATGAAACGTTTTTCGTTTCATATGCTTTTTCTTATCTTTTTATCTCTCTTCCCAAAATGACGTAAGAAGTTTTTTCATAGTCTTTGGTGAAGATATGAATTTAGCGTGTCTCCAATGAGAGGGAAAGAGCGACTTGTACACGGGAGAAGCGAATCTGTCGTCGATCAATACGGCAATACCTTTGTCGTTTTCGCTTCTGATGACTCTGCCCACCGCCTGCATGACTCTCGTCATACCGGGATAGACGTAAGAGAACATATTGCCGTCAAGATCGCGATTTTGATAATACTCCGCGAGTATGTTACGCTCGTTTGAGAGCCTCGGCATTCCTACTCCCACGATTATACTTCCGATCAGTCTCTCTCCGACGAGGTCAATACCCTCGGCGTAAACACCGCCAAGCACGCAAAATCCAACGAGCGTCTCCTTGTTGTTCTCGTCAAAGCGTGCAACGAACTCCGCACGTTGCGACTGGTCCATATTCTTTCTTTGTATTATCGTCGCAACGTCATGGTGCATCACCGTATAGAGCGCATGCGTCTCTTCCATATATTTGTAAGAAGGGAAAAAGACCATATAGTTGCCCTTTTTCGTATTCACGGCGGTGTGTATTATCTCACACAGGTTATAAAGCGTCTCTTTTCTGTCACTGTAACGAGTACTTACCGTATCAAATACAGATATGGAAAAGTTTTCCTTGTCGTATGGTGACTCAATATTCATATATACGGAGTTTTTTCCTCCGCCAAGCACCGACGCGTAATATTCTTCGGGCGAGAGGGTAGCGGAGAATAGCACCGACGCCTTTGCATACGTGTGCTTTTCCTTCAGTATCTCGCTTGGATCAAGGCACATTATTCTGTAAACCGTCACAGCTCCGTATACCTCGCACAGTACCTTGAAGGCTTCGGAAAAATACTCGCTTTTTTTGACAAGATCCTTCAGATCAAAATAAACGTCGGTCAACTCCTTGCTGACGCTTGCATTTTCCGTTTTTTTGTACGCTTCGTATTCGGCGGTGAATTGTTCAGCCCCCTCGACCAGACGCTCGTCAACGCGATCCTTTACGCAAAAGCCGTAGACCTCGCCCTTTTCGGTGTATGATTGCTCTTCCAGACACGCGCCGCGCAGCTTGTCTATCCGACATATCATATCTTCGAGATGCGTGCGCATCTTTTTTTCGTATGCGCTGATACCGAGCGTGCCGAGTGCTTGGTTTAGCGTGGAGGTTTTCAGTGTGTGAGAATACATATTCCGCGCTCTGTCAGCGAGGTTGTGCGCTTCGTCGACGAGTACCGCGTATTTTGGCAGGTGCTTTCTCTCGGATGCAGTCGTGTCCTTTAATATATCAAAGTATCTTCGCAGATATACTCTGCAGTCGTAAACGTAGTTGTAGTCGCAGATGATAGCGTCACAGTATTCGCTTGCATCCAGAGATAACTCGTACGGGCAGACCTCGTGCTTTTTTGCAACTTCAAATATCATATCCGAATCGAGATTGTCGCTTTTTGAGAGAAGCTCAACGAGCGCCCCGTTTCGCCTGTCGTAATATCCATCGCTCGCGTGACATCTCTCGCATTTGCTTTGCTCTCTGTGAGGCATGGCGTCCGTCTTTTGTGACTGATCCTGCGCGTCCTTTGTGTCTTGAGGGAAAAAGCACATTTTGTCCTTCGCACTCAGAATTACCGAGCGTATCCCATCGCCGTTTTTGAATATTCGCTTAACTGCGTTTTCAGCAGCGTATTGTGCCGTCGTTTTCGGAGTCAGGTAAAAAATACGGTCGATAAAACCGTGCCCAAACGCTTTGACCGCGGGGAAAAGTGCGGACATCGTTTTTCCTATTCCTGTTGGTGCCTCGGCAAAGGTAACGCCTCCCGAGCGATACGTCTTGAGTGCGTTCGTCATAAACTCCGACTGTCCGCTTCGCTTTTTTGGAAAGGGGAAGGGGACGTCGTGTGAGGCTGGCTTTCGCTTCGTCTCTCTTTCAATATGTATAGAGATCAGCTCGTGCGCTTTTTTGAGCGTTTCTGCGAGCGTGTCTTTTGCGCTTTCGTAGCTTTCCGTGCAGACGATCTCACAAGGGGACATCCTCGTATCGTAGCTGTAAAGCAGCGTGCCTTCTGCGCGTCGAACTCCGCAGGCGTCGGCACAGATTGCACATATACACGCAGTTTCACGCTTCCAGGAGTCTATGAGAGAGTCGGATGCGTTCTTCTTTCCTCCGCTTGCCCTTACGCTTATTATTTTCAGAGAATTGTCGGAAAGACTGCACAGGTCAGCCGATAGACCGACGTTGTACTCGTATCCCTCCACCTCGTAGGAATAGGAGAAGGGATGAAAGAGCATATAGCTCTCGTTTTGCCCGGAAAATGACTCACATATTGCAGCCGCAGTCTTCGGTTTTAAATAAAAATCGGAGCTGCGGGCAAGAGATCCCGACGGAAAAGAAAAGGATATAAGCTCGTCAAGAGATATGAATATCTCTCTAGTTGCTGCGTCAATGACCATGTTTCTTTCTCCTTTCCTGTCGTTTTACATCTGAATACCATTATAGCAGATATTTCCCCCCGCTTCAACAGTAAATTTTAAGCTTATGTTACAAAAAAGACCGAGCCTGAGAGTAGGACAAAAGAAAAACACCCGAACTAAAAAGTTCGGATGTTATCTTTTTTGGTGAAGCGGACGATTCGATGTCCGAACTATTAGCCATATATTCAATTTCTTCGGTTGTGGGGATGGTTATCGGCTTATCGTCAAAGGTCAGAATAGACAAATTAACAAATTTATGTTATAATTATTCCAAACCACACAACCTTTTCATTCTAATTTATGTCTATAAGACAAGCGCTTAAAAAACGGGAAATCCCAAAAAATAAGAAAGGAGAGTGCATATGTACTATCAAAACGAGTCGGACGAAACCTTGGTAATGCTTACACTTGCGGGTGAGCAATCTGCATATGAGGTTTTAGTAATACGCTATCAAAAGGCAGTAATAGCTTCTGCGATCACTATAACCAAAAATCATTTTATGGCAGAAGATGCCGCGCAAGATGCCTTTGTAACGGCTTGGATGAAGTTAAATACCTTACAAGAACCTAAAAAGTATGGCTCTTGGGTGTGTCGCATCGCCAAGAACTGTGCTTTGAACATGATAAGCAGATACCGCAGTTTCCTTCCACTTGATGTGGTGGATAACCTAAACATTACCGACTACGGAGCCGAGAATCCCGCAGAGCTTTATGCACTGTCCGAGGAACGAAACGAAGTAAACAAAAGCATTGAGATGTTGCCCGAAAAAGTACGGCAGATTATAAGGTTGCACTATTTTGACGATCTTTCTATTGCGGAGATCGCAGATCGGATGCGTATTTCGGAAGGAACGGTCAAAAGGCAACTTCACGATGGACGAAAACGAATCAGAAAGGAACTTTGCGCTATGAATGAAAAGTATAGTGATA
>JAZQXE010000111.1:0-4567 GCA_045632705.1 Eubacteriales bacterium
CCTACTTTGCATCCAAGGCAAGAAAAGAGGGCTACGTACAGATAGCTAACATTTTCGAGGAGACCGCAGCTAACGAAAAGGAACACGCAAAGATCTGGTACAAGTATCTCCACGGCGGCGAAGTAGGAACTACCCTCGAAAACCTCGCAGACGCTGCAGCAGGCGAGAACTACGAATGGACCGATATGTACGATCGTATGGCAAAGGACGCTCGTGAGGAAGGCTTTATCGAGATCGCAGTTCGCTTTGAAATGGTCGGCAAGATCGAGAAGGAGCACGAGGAAAGATACAGAAAGCTCCTCGCAAACATCGAAGACGGTCTCGTGTTCTCGAAAGACGGCGATTGTGTATGGCAGTGCTCCAACTGCGGACACATCGTTATCGGAAAGAAAGCACCCGGCATGTGCCCTGTTTGCTCACATCCCCAGGCTTACTTCGAGATCCGCAAGGAAAACTATTGATCGAAAATACAATAACGAAAACCGTCCGAGAGGCACTCGGACGGTTTCTTTTTCCCTTCCCCCCTCTCTTAAAAAAAAAAAAGAAAAGGATAGCACGCGGGTTTTGTGCGTGCTATCCTTTTTCGTTTAGCGTAAATTATATTTTTTCTCGTGCGATCAGTTTGCCTTTTTCTTTTTAACGATCACTACAACTACGACTACTGCCGCAATAACTACCGCGCCGACGATCACCCATACTATCGGATTCACTCCGTTTGCAGCATCTGCATCGGGTGCCTTAGTGGTCGAGGGGGCTTTCGTAGTATCGTCTCCCTTCGTGGTGGAAGGAGCCTTCGTGGTGGAAGGAGCCTTCGTCGTCTCAGGAGCCTTCGTCGTCGTGGGAGCCTTGGTAGTATCGTCAGCTACCGTCGTGTCGCCCGCTGCCGTCGTGTCGTCAGCCGCGGTCGTATCGTCGGTTGCGGGAGGAAGCTGTGCGTTTACGTCAAATCCCGTTATAGTAAAGTTGGTAACGACGCTTTCAGCGGTAAAGTTGGGAGCTATGGGAGATGCCGAGCTTCCGCAAAGACCGATGAGCTTGTTTGCGAGCATCTTATAGTACTCGCAGTTACCGGAGTTGTCAAACTTGAATCCGTCAACCGTGCAAGAGCTGAGCTTGTCAGCGCCCGCAACGTGTCCGATGGCACCGCCGATAACGACGGTCTGCGTTACACACTGGCTTGCATCAAAGTTTACCGTAACGTTCTTTACCTTGCAGTTTTCCACCTGTGAGCTCTTCTGCTTCATATCACCGATAAGACCGCCTATGTAAACCGCCTGGGTTATGGTAGCGTCGGGCTTTACGTTAAGAGTAACGTTCTCTACCGTAAGATTCTTTACAAAGTTGTTACCGCCCGAGAGACAAGCGATAAGTCCATAGTAATGGCTCTGGACCGCGGGGCTCTTGTGATCAGCCTGCTCGGGATTGACAACAAAATTCTTTATCGTGTGATTCTGTCCGTCGAGGTTACCCTGAAGCGCCCATGATGAGCCGAGAGGAAGGAAGGGCTTGTTGTTGAGATCGATATCCGCACCGATCTTTATCGTCTTGTTCTGGAAACCGGTTGCCGCAACGCTCATCGTGCCTGCGTTTGCTGCATCAAAGATCACCTTACCGTTGTTATCGTAATATACCTTTTTGTCTCCCTTGAGAGAGAAAGCGGCTTCGCTGTACGCCATAATGATCGAAAGACCGTAAAGCTCCTCTGCGCTGTCAACGGTAAATTCCGTCGCAGCGGTATCGGTTATGTACCAGCCGATATCAGCCGTCTTTCCGTCCCATCCGCTCGCTGCGGAGGCGCCCGTTGCAAACATAGCTATTGAAGAAAGCAACGTCACAAATACAAGTGTCAAAGCCAGGATCTTGCGTGTTTTCATAATATTTCTCCTTTTTTGGTGTGTTGAGGCCCCTCGTTTAAAAGAAACCTTCTACGATTCTATTCTATCATAAGTCGATCAAAAAAAGCAATGTAATTAATGCACAAATTATATAGGGTATTTTTTGACATATCCAATAGCAAAAAAAAGGGATGCAAAACGAACCGTTTTGCATCCTCTTTTTCATATTGAAGTTTTATAAAGCTTATCTGTGAGCTCTCTTCTTTGCAACTACAACTGCGCCCAGAGCGAGAGTCATAACTGCAACAACTGCTACGAGTGCGGTCATATCGCCGGTCTCGGGGTTGCTGCCGGTGTTGCCGTTGTTGTTATCGCCGGAATCGGGAGCCTTTACAGTTACGGAGCTGCCGGTAAGAGCTGCGGAAGTGGTGTTGAATCCGCAGAAATCGTCGTCGCCTCTGAATACAAAGCCTGCAGTGTTACCTGCCATAGCCGTAGTGAGAGCCTCTACACCCGTCTCAAGATAGTCGGTGATAACTACGTTGGTAAACGCCTTGTTGGACTTGTAAACTCCGCAAGATGCTCCGTAGTAGATCTCGAGCTTGTGGGTAGGAACGCCGCCGTCAATGGTGAAGTTAATGGTAAGTCCCTCGATCTTTACGTTTGTGAGTTCAACGTTATTAAGGGTAGTACCCGTAATACCGCCTGCCCAAATCTTCTGGACAGTGGGGGTGATCTTGATGTTGATTACCTCGTTCTTTACGGTGAGGTTCTTAACACCCGAGCCGTCCTTTGCTATGAAAGCAAAGAGACCGTAGTATGCCTGCTTGCCGGTATAAGCGGTGCCCTTGTGGTCAGCTTCGTTCTGGTTGATAACAACGTTGCTGATAGTGTGATTCTGACCGTCGAACATACCCTGGAAAGAACCGGAAGAACCGATAGGAAGGAAGGGCTTGTTGTTGAGGTCGATATCAGCACCGAGCTTGATGGTCTTGTTGATAAACTGCTCAAAAGGAACGGAAGCAGTGTCAGCGGTTACCTTCGTTGCATCGAGAATGATATCTCCGTTAGCATCGTAGTAGACCTTACCTGCGTCAACTACTGCAACTGCGGGCTCCTTGAAGCTCAAAAATACGGAAAGGCCGTAGAGCTCAGCAGCCGTATCAACCGTAAACTCGGTTGCGGAGGGGTTATCGGTGTACCACTTGATGTTTGCGGACTTTCCGTCCCAAACGTCTGCAGCGGCGCTTGCGCCCGTAGCGAACATGCAAAGCGACGTGAGAAGCGTTGCAACAACGAGCATAATAGACATGATCTTGCGTGTTTTCATTGTTTTTCTCCTTTTAATAATAAATACGACTAAATATCGTTTTACTACTTCATTGTAACATATTAACAAAGCTATTGCAATATACTATGTTAACAATTTCAAGCCTTGATTTTTTTACAAACTATACAACAAAAAATCAAGTCTATCTCAATTTTCCCGAATCCAGTTTTTTCAGCAGTACGCTCAAGGGCAGGACGAGCATACCCGCAAACAGATTGCCGATCCCGTGCATAAGGTCAAAATAAAATCCCGATGCTATCCACATCATCGTCGTTTTCAAGCTGAAGCCATACATCAACGCCTGGGCGGGCGCATACAATATTCCGAAAAGAACACCGTGCAGACAGCAGACTATCGGATATACTATCCCTGCTACCTTCGGCGGCATCTTTTTTGGCAGTAGAATAGTAAAAAGCCATAGCACCGTCCATATATACAGATACGGATACCACCACAAATCAAAGCCCGCAAAAAAGCCGTTGATGAATACGTATACGTAAATGGGAATGAGCGCCCTCACTCTGTAAACGAGCGTATAGACCATCACAAACATCCCGAGCAGATGGACGTTTGGAATGACCTCCATTATCACCTTTGACATGTACATCATCGTGCCGAGCATCGCAAAAACGCAGATGTCACGTATCAAACGGGAATAATATCCGACCGCCTTGTTATTTTGTGTAGACAAGCTCGTAGTGCTCCCCGTCAGCGATGCTCGTACCGTCAACACCGGTCATCATATATTCACCGTTTTTGTAAAAGCCCCAGTAGCTCCGGTCGATATCATAATCCGCCAATATGCCGTTGACCTTTTTGATATAAAGACCGAACTGTCCGTCCTCGCCCTCGATTATCCCGTGGGCAATAAGAGCGTCACCGAGCTTTTCAGCGTCCGTCTTTACGGTAAACGTGATCGACTGATCCCCCGCCTTTACTTCAACGAGTACAGTCTTTGCTCCCTCTCCGAAGCTCTTGTCCGAACGCCAGGTCGCGTTCGCCCAGAGTCCCTCTGCGGCTATCTTTTCACCGTCCGCATCGGTACCTGTGTTCGCATCGGAGGTATCGGCTATACTGTCAGCCGCAGTGTTGGAGGAAGCGGTAGACGTCTCGTTGCAAGAAGCAAAGGACAGTACCATAGTAAGCAGAAGCAGAACTGCTGCGAGTTTAGTTGCGTTTTTCATTTTATTATTTTCCTTTCGTTTTTTAGATATCCAAAAGGATAAAAATAAAAGCACTCTTCACGAAGAGTGCCGACACCAAAAAACAAAGAACCCTGCTCTGCCCTTTGCCCATTTCGTATCTTTCTCTCCGTTTGCCCAAGAGACCTTTACCTGTCGCATCCCGATAAGCATTCCGACTTATGAACTACGTTCAATTACGGTAATGGCTGTTGCCGCGG
>JAZQXE010000112.1:0-13583 GCA_045632705.1 Eubacteriales bacterium
AACTCCTTGGCTCACAGAACGACCTGGCTCCGATCCGACTTCTCGTAGGTGGAGAGCTGCTCTATGTCGTCGTAGATGCTCTTTCTCTCGGCGTCTATATCGTTTTTCTTTAAATACTCTATCATCTCGGCAACCGTCACGCCGTGCTCGGTATCCGTATTTTCAAGCAGATATCTGCGAAGGTAGAGCAGCTTCAGCTTTTGATTTTTACTCTTTGCCATACTCTCACTCCTTCGTCTCTGAGCTCTTGCCGTAAGAGCTCTTCACCTTGCCGGCGATAATATAGCTCACGAGGGTGGCGGCAACGGCAACGCAGATAAGCACCGAGCTCAAAAGCATGGTATTTGCATCGCGCAAACGCTCTATCTCGTTTTTATATTCAGTATAGTCGGGGGGTGGATCGGGCGTGGGATCTACGTCGTCTGCCGAGTTGTCGCGCAGGACTACCTCGACGCGCGAGACGTCTCCCTTTACCTCGCTTATATTTGAGTTTGATTCTATTGCCGTGTAGAGCCACGTCGCTATGTAAGCACACGCGACTGCGTTCGGATGTACGGAATCAGTGAAGTTCGCCTTCATCGACGTAGATATCGAGTAAACGTCAACGAAGCCTACCCCCGCCGCCTCAGAGGCATCCCTGTATATCGGAACGACCTTGTTCTGCAAAGTCGCCTCGAGGGTGGAATCGTCCGTTCTCTGCGTGGGAGTCAGAAGATACACGATAGGAGAAGATTCAAGCTCGGTATAGCTCTTTATTATCGAAAGCGTATCGTTGTAGAGTGCCGTCTCGTACTCCTTTGAAGTTTTTACGAGTGCAAGGTCGTTGGTTCCGAGCATTATCAGTACGACGTCGGGCTGATAGGAGAGACTCCGTGCATACGCCTCGCTGTCGGTAAAGGCACTGCCCGAGGTCGAAAGCATCGTTTTTCCGCCCTCGCTGAAGTTCTTGACCTCGTACGAGGAGCCGAGCATTGCTCCGAGCTGAGCGGGGTAGCTCTCGGTGTCGGGATCTTCCGTTCCCGTTCCCGCGGTGATACTGTCACCGACGCACGCGATCTTTATTGCCTCCGTGTCCGTTTCCTCCTGCTCACCGTGCTTGTACTTGTCAAAATATTTGATAAAGCCTGCCGCCTTTGCCGCCATCTCGTCGCTGTAACTTATGGTAGCGTCAACGTCCTTTGAAATTATAACGTTTTTGACAGAGCCGCCCGTAAACTCAAAGAAAAGCGAGCTCAGCCGTCCGAGCACGGTCGTGTCGGTGTCGCAGATCTTGTATATATCACCGCCGCTGACGTAAAGCTCAAATCTGCTCATTTCGTTTCCCGAAAACGAGGGGCTGGAGTTCGAGACCGCAGCCGCAACGCAGTCGATGCTTCCGCCGCTTATCTTGACGGTAGCCTTTCCCGTGCATTTTTTGTCGGTAGTCGAGCGGTTGTATCCGCAGACGTACTTGTACGAGCCGCTCTTAACTTCTACGTAGCTGTCGCGAGCAAGAGCCTCCTCGTCAAGTCCGCTGTTCGAGCCGTTAAAGCCACCGAGCAGACACACGCCGTCGGAAAATCCGACGATACCTATTCCCTCTCCCATCGTGAGAGGATTGAATCTCGCCGCTACGATAAACGTACCGCTGCCCGAAAAGCCGATATTTTCAAACACCGTCTCACCGCTCAGGTAATAGCGGTAATTTTCGGGGCAAACGAGATACGCGTCCATTCCGCTTATCGTGATCTTACTGTCGTGCTCGGGCTCAACGAATGCACCCCATATATCGTCGTGCAACGACGAGGAAGCAAGATCGTACGCACCGATAACGACTATTCTGCCGCCATGCTCGGAAAGTGCCGAAAACGCCGCTGAAATGTCGGATAGCGGGGAGTCGGCACTCGTGCCGTCACCCTCGCCGCCATCTTTTACGTAAACGGAGCTCTCGGGAACGTTCTCTTCTCCCGCGCCCTCCGACGTATCGGCAGTTTCCGTCGCAAATACCGACAAGGGTACCGCGCAAACGGAAAGCATCACCGCACAAACGGCGGATATCACAGCTAAAAACAGAGAATTGCGCTTTTTCATACTTTACCTCCAACTCTTAATCTTACAAGGTCGGACGCGCTAATGCCTGCGCTCTCATAAAGATCCTTGCCCTTTTCTCCAAACAATGCACCGTTGCCGATAGCAAGAACGTCAATCGTCGCGTCTCCCGTAGCTCTCGCAAAGTGCGCTCGCAGCTCGTCTGCGAGCATCATACCCGCGCCTCCCGCGCGGATACCCTCCTCAAGAAATATTACGTGCTTTGCTCCCGCAATATTACGGCACAGCTCTGCACAAACGTCGGGATACGGCATAAGCTGCTGCAAAAGCACCACTCCCGCACCGATCCCCATGCTCTCGAGCTTTTTCGCCGCCAAAAGTGCCTCGGCGGCTATCTTTCCGTAAGTCACTATCACCGTATCAGGTACGCAGGACGCGTCGTACGTCGTCTTTTGATCAAGGCTCTGATCCAGACCGAACGCTTCAACGAGCTTTTTCGGCTCTGCACCGTTGGGGTATCTTATCGCAGAGGGGCCTTTGAGCTTAAGCGTGCGGTCAAGCGCACTCTCGAGCGAGGAAAAAGACAACGGAGCGTACAGAGTCATCTCGGGTACTGCCGAAAGCATCGAAACGTCGTATATTCCGTGATGCGTCGGCCCATCACCCGAGGAGAGAGACGCGCGGTCGATAAGGATACACACGGGCAGTCCCTGCAACGCTATATCGTGGATGATATTGTCGTATCCTCTCTGCAAAAACGACGAGTAAACGGCAAAATACGGTCTCATTCCGTCTGCCGCCAGGGCAGCGGAGAATGTCAGCGCGTGTGCCTCTGCGATTCCCACGTCAAAGAAGCGCGCGGGGTGTCTCTTTTTAAACGATGAAAGTCCCGTGCTCTCGCACATTGCCGCCGTTATCGCGCATACGCTCTTGTTCCTGTCGGCAAGCTCTACGAGCTTTTGTCCCATTATAGCCGAAAAGTTAACTACCGCCTCTTGTCCTGCGGGGAGGATACCGTGATATTTGTTCGGCTCCTTTTCTGCCGGCGGGTAGCCCTTTCCTTTTTTCGTTTTAAGGTGTATGATAACGCTCTCGCCCTTATTCTTTGCCTCGTACATCAAGCGCTCGACACTGTCGTAGTCGTTTCCGTCGGCAGGACCGAGGTAAAAGAGCCCCATCTCCTCAAAGTAGTTGGAGGCGTAGAGGGTGTTTTTAACGAACTGCTTGGTGTCCTTTGCCGCCTTGTAGAGATCTCCGCCTATCAGAGGGATAGAGGAGAGAGCGTTGCGCGCCTTCGTCTTTACTCTGTTGTATCTGCGGCTTGCGCGCACGCCCGCGATATATTTTGCAAATCCGCCGATATTCTTCGATATCGACATTTCGTTTTCGTTTAAGATGATCACGAGTCGCAGATGGCTGTCGCAGTTGTTGAGTGCCTCGTGTATCATTCCGCCCGTAAACGCACCGTCTCCGAGCACCGCAACGCTGAAATTGTCCTTTTTCTGTATTCTGTCAGCCATCGCAAATCCAAGAGCCGCAGAGACCGAGGTGGAGGAATGTCCCGCACCGAAAGCGTCGTGCACGCTCTCGCTGCGCTTCGTAAAGCCGCTGAGTCCCCCGGGCTTTCTCAGCTCTCCGAACATATCGCGTCTGCCCGTCAGGAGCTTGTGTACGTAGCTCTGATGTCCTACGTCGAAAATAAGTCTGTCGTTTGGCGAGTCAAAAACGCGGTGAAACGCTACTGTCATCTCGACAACACCCAGGTTTGAAGCCAGGTGTCCGCCCGTTTTTCTTACGTTTTCAACGAGAAAACGGCGTATCTCAAGACATAGCGAGGGCATCAGCTCACGCGGCATCTCCCGCAGATCCTTTGGAGAATTTATTCTGTTGAGAAGAGGATATTTTTCGTTATTCATAGCTTTTTCTCTCTGCTTTTTCTCTCTCGGCTTGCGCCATACGTTTTTTTCGCGCGGTCAAGATCCGCATAACTATACATAGTAAGTATACCACGATGTTTTCTAAAATTCAAGTACAATAAATTACCCACCAAGGAGTTTTTGACAGTTTTTCCTTCAAGTGTGCATCTGCTCATTGACACACGAGCCTTTATTTGCTATAATTGGGGGGTAATAACTGCCCGTGGCACAGCTGGATAGCGCGTCAGACTCCGACTCTGAAGGTCGAAGGTTCGAATCCTTTCGGGCAGGCCAACAAAAAACGCACTTTTGTCTACCGACAAAGGTGCGTTTTTTGAATGATGTTTGCCTGCGGCAAATGATGTTGGCTCCGCCAATGATGACGGCTTCGCCTAATGATGTGTGTCTGACGGCACATTGGGGCAAACATCGCATCATTGCAAAGCGAAGTGGAGCAACATCATATTTGCGAAGCAAATGCATCATATCGCCACAGGCGATGCATCATTTGATAAACAACCGATTTTATGGTATAATAGCGGTGATAGGAGGTGTAGCTATGAAAGAAAACAAACTCGTTGAGCTCTCAATGGATTTCTCCGTTGAAATCATAAACCTCGTTAAATTTTTAAAAGCCAATCACGAAACGATTATTTCCAACCAGATCCGACCGGACCGGAGCGCGTCGAGCGCGGAGAATCGAATCCTTTCGGGCAGGCCAACAAAAAACGCACTTTTGTCTACCGACAAAGGTGCGTTTTTTGAATGATGTTTGCCTGCGGCAAATGATGTTGGGCACCGCCCAATGATGACGGCTTCGCCTAATGATGTGTGCCTGACGGCACATTGGGGCAAACATCGCATCATTGCAAAGCGAAGTGGAGCAACATCCTATTTGCGTACCGAAAAACATCATATCGCGTAGCGATGCATCATTGTTCTTGTACAATGCTACGCATTGATTTATGCGTGGCTGCGCCACGTTTTGAGGTAAGCACCGAACCTTGCTGCACGTTATTGTGTTATAAAATGATACTACGTCAAAATTCACTTGACAATAGCGTATATATGTTATATAATGATAGAGTGTAATATAATTGGTGAAGTAGTATCCTTTTCGGGTAGTAATTTATCTTTTTAATACATATTAACAAAAACAAAAAACAGAAAAAAAGAAAAAGGAGGTGCCAAAATGCCATATTTGATCGGTGCACTCATCGGTTTGGCGCTGGGAGTAGTCGCAAGCATCGTCGTAGCAAAGATACGCGAAAGTGCGGCTGAAAAAGAGATCGGATCTGCAAAAGATCAGGCAACGAGAATTCTCGAAGACGCTCTCAAAAACGCCGAACAGAAGAAAAAAGAAGCTTTACTCGAAGCAAAAGAACAGATACTCAAGGATCGCAACGAAGCCGAAGCGGAGCTCAAGGAGAGACGCAAAGAGGTATCGCGTCTTGAAAGAAGAGTCATTTCCAAGGAAGAGGCTCTGGATGCAAAGCTCGAAGCCGCAGAGAAAAAAGACGAAGCACTCGCAAAGAAGATCAAGGACACGGAAGAGCTCGAAAAGAAGATAAAAGAGACTCTGTCCTCTCACATTGCTATGCTCGAAAAGATCTCGGGATACTCGGCAGAACAGGCAAAAGCGGAACTGCTCTCCAGAATGGAGACGGAGATATCACACGAAATGGCTCAGAAGCTTGCAGAATACGAAGCACGCTTCAAGGAGGAAGCAGACGACAAGGCGAGAGATCTTCTCTCTCTTGCAATTCAGCGCTGTGCAGCTGACCATATCAGCGAAATAGCGATCTCTGTCGTTACTCTCCCCAACGAAGAAATGAAAGGTAGAATAATCGGACGAGAAGGAAGAAACATAAGAGCAATAGAAACCTCTACGGGAGTCGATCTCATCATCGACGACACACCCGAGGTCATCACGATCTCAGGCTTTGATCCCGTAAGACGTGAGATAGCGAGAATAGCTATTGAAAAGCTCATCTCCGACGGACGTATCCATCCCGCTCGTATCGAGGAAATGGTAGAAAAGGCACGCCGCGAGGTAGATAACGCTATCAAGCAGGCGGGTGAAAAGGCAACGTTCGAGACGGGCGTTCACGGACTCAACGGAGAGCTTGTGAAGCTGCTCGGAAGAATGAAATACCGTACGAGCTACGGACAAAACGTTCTTCGTCATTCTATTGAGGTTTCCCTCTTGTCGGGAATTCTCGCAGACGAGCTCGGAGTAGACAGTACGCTGGCAAAGCGTGCGGGACTTCTCCACGACATAGGAAAGGCAATGACCGCAGAGGTCGAGGGCTCACACGTTCAGATCGGTGTAGACATAGCGCGTAAGTACAAGGAGAGCCGTGAGGTCATCCACGCAATAGAAGCACACCATGGTGATGTTGAGGCAAAGAGCATCATAGCACTTATCGTTCAGGCGGCAGACGCTATATCCGCTGCAAGACCCGGTGCAAGACGCGAGGATCTTGAAAATTACATCAAGAGACTCCAGAAGCTCGAGGAAGTCGCAAACGAATTTGACGGAGTTGAAAAGACCTTTGCTATCCAGGCAGGTAGAGAGATCAGAGTTATGGTCAAGCCCGATATGGTTGACGATGACAAGATGAAGCTGCTTGCAAGAGATATCGCAAAGAAAATCGAGGCTGAACTTGATTATCCCGGACAGATAAAGGTACATATGATACGTGAGTCCAGAGCCGTAGACTTCGCAAAGTAGGGCGGGGCTTGCATATTCGGGCATAAACACAAACGAAAAGTAAATAATTTAATTTAACAAAAAGGGGTAACTTCGTGTATCAACGGAGTTACCCCTTAATGTTTTTGGACGAAAACCTGCGGTTTTCTCCAACCTATTATATTTTCGTTTGCTTTTTCCGTTTTCCCACTTCGACGTACAAAGTACGCCTTCGTGTGAAGAACGAAAAATTCTGCTCCGAATCTGCGGCGCCCCTTACTTAGATCAAACTTGGCTTGCATATTCGGGCATAAACACAAACGAAAAAACAATTAATAACGTTTAGCAAAAAGGGGTAACTTCGTACGTCAACGGAGTTACCCCTTAATGTTTTTGGACGAAAACCTGCGGTTTTCTCCAACCTATTATATTTTCGTTTGCTTTTTCCGTTTTCGTGCTTCGACGTACAAAGTACGCCTTCGCGCGAAGAACGAAAAATTCTGCTCCGAATCTGCGGCGCCCCTTACTTAGATCAAACTCGGCTTGCATCTTCAGGCATAACCACAAACGAAAAAAATATTAAATAGTAATTAGCAAAAAGGGGTGGCTTCGTGCATCAACGGAGCTACCTCTTATTGTTTTTGGACGAAAACCTGCGGTTTTCTTAGGCCTATTATATTTTCGTTTGTTTTTTGTATTTTTACGTTAAATTGCGGCTTTGGTGCCTTTGTTATGCCGTTATCCTCAATACGTAGTATGAGGAGTTATAATGACTTCAACTCCGTCGAGCGTCCCACCGTCGATGCTAAAGCCGAAAAGCTCAAGCTTTTTCAAATTCGGATAGCACTCAAACATAGAGCTGTCAAACTTGCAGTTTGTCTTTATGTGCTTGTCATCGAGATAGTCGGTGCTCCTATACAAATACTCAAATATCCATAACATAGTATCATCGGGCACGTCGGTATTGAGTACTCGTACAACACCCGCTGCGCTCTCGGGATATTGAGAGAGAATATCGCTCCTTTCGCTATCGGACAGTCCCTCGGCATTGGGATCTATCTGCATATACCACGAATTGAAAGCAGACGTATATTCAAGCGGCGTATATTTATCTTTTAGTTGTTTTAATATGCGTGAGTGTGTCGACTCGGCCATATATACAGGTAAAGCACCACAGAATTTGTCGTCTCCGTTGATGATAACGTCAACGAGGCAACAGTCGGATCTTTTTGATTCCCATTTACTCGGGCTGATGCTGATAGATGTTACTTCAGCGAGCATCTCCACTGTCAATTCATCATACGTTCCGAGTCTGAAGTGCGCCCTCAACGCCTCATATACCGCAGGTATCTTTTTTGCATCCTCGACGGTGTAGCTCGGCGCGGATGTGTCGGCGGCAGAATCAACCGATGCCGTGCTATCGGCTATGCTGTCGGAGGTGTTTTCCGATTCAGAGCGTTGGCAGGACACGAGCGTGGGAAAAATAAAAAAAAGCGACATCGTGAGAGCCGTGAGCATCTTTATAAACGTAGAAAATTTCATTTGTGTTCCCTTCTTTCTCTTCATCTCGGGGTGCTTTTATAATTTCGTCTTCATTATAGCATAGGGGGGCGCTATTTTCAAGAGAAATATTCTATTGACTTGCCGAGCATAAAAATATATAATAATGATACGTCTGAAGGTTTCGGATACGATACAGGGGCAACAGCCTATAGTATGGAGCAAAACATGAGAATACTTGCCATTGGTGACATTTTCGGTGAGGCGGCGCAGAAAAAGCTGGTCAGCACTCTGCCGAGATTCAAACAAGATAATAAGATCGACCTATGCATCGTAAACGGTGAAAATGCCGACGGTGCGTCAGGGTGCGAGGCGGACAGCATACGCGCTATACTCGGAGCGGGAGCGGACGTCGTCACAGGCGGAAACCACTCGATGAGATATTCCTCGATGAAGGATATGCTCGACTGCGACGAGCGCGTGATACGCCCTGCCAACTTTGCACCGCAGGCACACGGGTCGGGATACACGATATTTACTGCTGTGGGCGGACAGAGGATACTCGTCGTAAATCTAATCGGCTCTATCGGTCTTGAACGTTTATGCGCGCAAAGCCCCTTTGAAAAGCTCGAGAGCATACTCAACTACGAAAAGGGCAACTACGACGCCGCGGTCGTTGACTTTCACGCTGAGGCAACGAGTGAAAAGGCGGCGCTCGCATACAAATTCCGTGACAGACTCACGGCTCTGTGGGGCACGCACACGCACGTACAGACCGCAGACGAGCGCGTGATAGACGGTATGGGCTTTATCACCGACATCGGAATGTCAGGGCCGCTTGACGGTATCATCGGCGTGCGCGCGGAGGACGTGCTTTCTCTCTTTCTCACGGGAAAGACGGGTGGATTTCACACCTCCGAGGGAGAGGTGCGCATACGCGGTGCGATATTTGAGACCGACTACTCCGGACGCTGCGTAAACGTCTCGAGAATCGACTATTAAAAACATTTTTCGGTTTAAAAATACAGTATAACTCTTGCATTTTTATGTATGATAAGTTATAATAGATTGATATATTTTTGTAATTAATAAAAATTTATATACACTTTCGGAGGAAAACAAAATGTTGGTATCAGCAAAAGAAATGCTCACAAAAGCAAAAGAAGGTCACTATGCGGTAGGTCAGTTTAACATAAACAACCTCGAGTGGACGAAGTGCATCCTTCAGACAGCACAGAAGCTCAACTCTCCCGTTATTCTCGGTGTTTCCGAGGGCGCAGGAAAGTATATGTGCGGCTACAAGACCGTTGTCGGTATGGTAGAGGGTATGATCGAGGAGCTCGGAATTACCGTTCCCGTTGCTCTCCATCTTGACCACGGCTCATACGAGGGAGCTCTCAAGTGCATCGAGGCAGGCTTCTCGAGCGTTATGTTCGACGGTTCACACTACCCGATCGACGAAAATATTGAAAAGACGAAGGCTCTCGTAGCTCTCACAAACGAAAAGGGCATATCTCTGGAGGCAGAGGTTGGCGCTATCGGCGGTGAAGAGGACGGCGTTATAGGTGCGGGAGAATGTGCTGATCCCGACGAGTGCAAGATGATAGCAGACCTCGGCGTAACTATGCTCGCTGCAGGTATCGGTAACATCCACGGCAAGTACCCCGAAAACTGGGCAGGACTCAGCTTTGAGACTCTCGCAGCAGTTCAGGAAAAGACGGGCAAGATGCCCCTCGTTCTCCACGGCGGTACGGGTATCCCCGCTGATATGATAAAGAAGGCTATTTCTCTTGGAGTTTCCAAGATCAACGTTAACACCGAGTGCCAGCTCGCATTTGCTGAAGCAACGAGAAAGTACATCGAGGCAGGCAAGGATCTTCAGGGTAAGGGCTTTGACCCCCGTAAGCTCCTCGCTGACGGTTGCAAGGCTATCTGCGACACCGTAGAAGAGAAGATGAACCTCTTCGGCTCTGTCGGAAAGGCGTAATCAAAACAAATGACACACAAAAAGGAAGGCAGCCGCGCGGCTACCTTCCTTTTTTTAGTTGGTTTTGAAATTTCAGTTTTGACTCGTAGTTATATGATTGAATTAAATACAACTCGTATCCTCAACTAATAAACCCCAACGTCAGTTATTTCATCAGAAAATGTGATTCTAACTTCTGTTTTTCCGGAAATGATCTCGCCATTATATTCTGCCGTGATATCAATGTAAAAAATGACGAATACACTCTCTTCTTTTGTTTTAACAATTAGAGAAGGAGTAGTTTCGTAAGAAATCAGTTTGCAGTCTTCAACAAGATACTTATCCAAAAATTCTTTTGCAATTTTGGTCAATTCCTCATTTTCCAGTGCATATTTTGACCAATCGGCATTGGATAGAGAACATTTTATCAACGTGATATCTCCATTTTCATTAGTAACGAATCTTACAATGTTACTTGTAAAATATTCTCCACACATAAAGTGATACGACATTATGTATCCGTTGGGTTTATACTTTTTTTCATTTTCATTATGAATTTTATCATAAAATCCTTCTTTCAACAGTTCGCTGTAGTAATCTTCTTCAAGTTCTTCGAACAGGGTATAACAAATATAAGTATATGGTGAATAGTCGATGCCATTAACAAATTCAGCAACATAGTCTTTGCAATGTTTTATCAGCTTTTCTTCACTAATTTCATCTTCCTGATATTTTTTTAAAAACAATAATTCCCCGCCCTTAGCTCCGGACAACAATGAAAAATGGTTTGCATCATTATCGAAAATGGTCACAGTAGTGGCTTCATCTTTTAGCAGGTATTTACTTTCGTCTAACATTCCTCCTTGCGCTGTTTTTTTCAGTTTCATTTCAAGCTGAATATCTCCGACTTGTTTGAACTCATACTCACTGTCGGAAATTATTTCCCTTTGATCATTAACCGATGCCAGTGGAGTTTCTTTCTTGAAAAGCTTATACAAAAAGCCATCGGTGCTACCTAAACTAACGTTATATTCAACTTTTGATTCGTCATTTGTATTTGTGACGGTTGTAGTATCGCTCGTTGAATCGGTATTAACGCCGGTACTATCCATCCCCGCACACGATACAAAAAGCAGAACGACAAGCACCGTCAATGATATCAATACTATAGTTTTTTTCATTCAATTCTCCTCCTTAGTCGTATAAATTGTAAAATACAGCATACTTGTTTCCTATAATTTTGCTATTTCCTACAGGTGTAGACTCTCCTAAATCAGTAAAGCCCTCATCAATTATATAACTATTCGCATGCGCTACCGCAGCCTCAATGGACAATTCCTGACTCAAACCTTCAAAGAATCCTTCGCACCAAACGTTTGTTGCCTCTGTGTTTACTTCATTGGTGAATCCAATGACAGTTTCAGCGCCTTTATCGTGGATGCGTTGAGCAAAGCTTTCGAACATATCGCCATCTTCATAAGCCGTCAAACAAGCACCTAATATGACAAGCTTTGCATAGTCAAATACACCGTCGGGCAGACTGCCGATTGTCATTACGTTAATAATGTACCCCGGGGTTTCAATAGACAAATCTGTTCCATGAGTACGTATCAATGTGATCTTTGAGGTGCTTATCAATCTTAGAACATCTCCCGGATATATTTCGTCGTTAGTATTTGAGGTGTCGGTATCAGTATATATATCGTTATACCCAAAACTGTTCAAGCTGTTTATAATGTCCGAGAACATACTGTCTCTGTCTCTGCCGTCGGTTTCGTATGCAATCAGCGATGCGTCTATATATCCGAATACTTTCCACTCGCTAAACACATCGGAAAGTTGTGAGTCAACTAACTCTATTTCGTTGTTACTTGATATCGTGAGTTTTTTTCCAGATTGGGATTTTGGCTTTATGATCAAATTTCCGTTAGTTTGTTTTTCAAAGAAAAATAGCATGCTATCGCTTATTTGTTCACTTGTAATTGTACTCAAATACAGTTTTGAGTCGGATTTTACTTCCCAAAAATACCCCGAAGCATCTTTTGGAGAAACCAGATAATATCCGTTTCCTTGATGCCAGAATTTCCATTTTTGTGTATTTCCTCCGTCAAATTGATCAATTATCATCTTACTGTTTAACGCAGGAGTTTGGCCTGACACGTCCATATAGTATACTACGTCGAGGTGAAATAAATTAGCATCACTTATCATTTCTTCCGTCAATCCCATATTGCGAACGTAATAGACGTCGTTTGAAGCCAAATGAACTAAAACCGTATACAAGTCGACCCAATCCAATACACGATTGATCTTTGCTCTTACCGTAACGCTCTGACCAACGTCAACAGCGGTTATTGTGCCTGTAGTTGAATCGGAGACAGCTATTAGATCGCAAGTAGTCTCCCACTCAAAATTCTGCGCAACAACCGTTCTGGAACTATAGATAGCTTTTAGTCCAAATTGAGAAAGAGACTTTGTTTGGCCGACAGAGATATACTTCGTCGGATCTGTTACAAGCTGTTCCGTCTCCGTATCATATAACAGTATCCTGTTTGTGTAATTCACAGATGAAAAATCAAATCCGTAAGTCAAGCCTTCACCCATAGCATCGCCGCTAAATATTTCACTATACTCTCCGTCTTTAGCATTATACAAGCTCAGTCCATATTCTGTCAACTGTATCAACCAAGCATACTGAGTATTTAACAATTCATCCGACTCGAACAGGTTGGGACGTTCTAAAACTCTTACATTGTTGTTATCATCCTGTGAGAGCAACATTGTCGGATTGTGCATAGGTCTCAACGTATATTGACCATGCCCTATATAAAACAGCCTCCACAATTGATGCAAGTTGTTTTCCGGCAAATATGCGCCAAGCTCCACGTTGGTACTGCTAATGCTTCCGCCGCTGACAGTAAGAAACTCTGAATCAATGGAATGACATATCGTACAGACGAGAGTTTCAAAAACCACGTACACTCTTAACGTGTCGCTCACCGTTGTTCCGCCCACTGTTGCACTTACCGTTATATCTGCAAAACCTTCGTGTTGCGGGCTCATCAATCCATATTGATTTACAGTAGCAACGTAACTGTTAGAAGAAGACCATTCCAATTGAGCTCCATAAGGATATAACAAAAAGTAATCTTGTAATTGAGTTGAACCACCCAAAACGAAAACTGACAGTTCAGTAACATCTTCTAACGAATAAGTATCTGCAAAACGCAGCTCTACAGCATACTCCACCACTAAAAACGGCTTATGGTTTGAACGTTCGTAGGAAGCGAAGGTCTTGTAGTTGTGTGTAGTGTCTGCCTCGTGGTCGGCTCCCGCCATGAAAATGATACCTTTGTCAAGGTCATAAGTGTTATTTGCCCAACCTTGCACAGCGGCAGTTATATCAAACCCGTACGATTGATGCACGTCAAATGTAAGCCCCGTAAAATAGGAGATCTCGTAGCTGTCAAGGAGTGCCCCT
>JAZQXE010000113.1:0-3855 GCA_045632705.1 Eubacteriales bacterium
GCGTGATACTCCGCTAAGAGTATCACGCTTCACACGTTGGCGTTTTTTTATTTGCGTTCTTGTGATTCTTTTCTTTTTTTTCTTCTGACGCGGTTGACGTGCCTTTCAAAATCACCGTTGTTTATCAGCTCTGCAAGGACGAGTTGCAGATATGTAGGTACAGGACATGAAAGAAAACCGAGATCCTCGTTATAGCGCGATGCAAGTGCCTTTGGCAGTATCATATATCCGATGCGCAGGGAGGGGGAAACCGTTTTTGAAAAGGTGTTCATATATACGACGTTGTCTTGAAACGAGTGCGAAAACAGCGTTTCCTCGGATTTTGTTGAAACGGAGAATTCCGACTCGAAGTCGTCCTCTATGATGTATCGCGTACCCTTGTCCGCCCATCGCAGATATTCGTGACGCTTCGATGCGGTTGCCGTAACGCCGCTTGGATAACTTCTGTAAGGAGAGATGTGCAGTACGTCCGCTTGGGAATTTTTGAGCGCCGCGCTATCGATCCCATCGTGAGAGAGGGGGAGCTTTTCGACTGTTACGTCTGAGGCGCAGTAAACCTGCTCTATCTTTTTGTAGGACGGGGATTCAATGGCGTACACCTTGTCTCTGCCGAGCAGCTCTACCAAAATCGTATATAAATATTCGGAGCCTGAGCCTATCACTATCTGGTCAATATCGGCAATGATCCCTCTGTTTTGCGCAAGGTAGAAGGAAATTGCCTCTCTCAGCTCGATCCTGCCGAGATTGGGTGAACGTTCGAGCATACCTTCTCCCGTATCGCTGATGACTTTGCGCATCGTTTTTGCGAGGACGGAGAAGGGAAAATCCGTATGCGTATCTCCTTGTGCGCTCACGACGATTCTTTTTGACTCTGCCCGTGCAGGAGAGCTGACGAATCCGTCGTCCGCGCGGAAGATGACGAAATAACCGCTCCGCTCGCGTGATTCTACGTATCCCTCGTCGCACAGCAAGGCGTAGGCGTGTTCGACCGTGGGCGTGCTCGTGTTACTGTCTAACGCCAAAGTCCTCTTTGACGGGAGCTTGCTGCCGAGCTTGTATATACCTTTTATTATGTCGTCACGCACCTGTGTATATAACTGCTGATAGGCGGGCGTGTGCGCTTCAAGATCGATCACGTACTTCATCTGGTTATATAAATTTCTCCTTTTTTGACTATTTCGATATCGTCAGATATATTGTATACTAAATTTGCAATTAAATCAAGTAGGAGAAATAAAACTATGAACGAATTATACGAGCAGGCATCTGCCGTTATGCGTGAGCTTGGAGAAAAGGCAAAGCTGAAAGCGGGAGACGTCGTGGTTATCGGATGCTCAACGAGTGAGATAATCGGCTCTAAAATAGGTACGAATTCAAGCCCCGATGTTGCGGGTATCGTTTTCAGAGGTATTTACGATCATGCTAAAAAGATGGGATGGCGTCTTGCTTTTCAGTGCTGCGAGCATCTCAATCGCGCTATCGTGACCGAGAGGACGACCGTTGCGGGTGCAGATATAGTCAACGTCGTTCCTCAGCCCAAAGCGGGCGGCTCGATGGCAACGCAGGCGTATGCGAATTTTGACGATCCCGTAGTAGTGGAAGAGATCAAAGCGGATGCCGGTATAGATATCGGATTTACTCTCATCGGAATGCATCTTAAAAAGGTTGCCGTTCCCGTTCGTCTTGAAAACTGCAAGATCGGTGAGGCTACCGTTCTCGCTGCTCGCACAAGGCCGAAATTCATCGGTGGATGCAGAGCTGTGTATAGTGACGAGTTGCTTTGAGTGAGGTGAGTCGAGTGAAAGAGAACAATACGACGAGAAGGATCGTTTTCGCCGCTTTGCTTGCCGCTTTGACGTGCGTAGCTACGATGGTTATCAAGATCCCGTCTCCTCTCAACGGATATTTGAATTTAGGCGACTGTGTAGTTCTTCTCTCAGGTTGGATACTCGGACCTTTGTACGGTTTTCTTGCGGCAGGACTCGGCTCCGCGCTCGCTGACCTTTTCTCGGGGTACGCAGGGTATGCGCTCGCTACCTTCGTTATCAAGGGAACGATGGCGATCGTGGCGTTCTACGGCTTCAAGTTGCTTTCCGGCAAGATCGGGGATCTGCCATCGCGGATCATTACGGGTGCCGTTGCAGAGGTGGTCATGGTCTTGGGGTACTTCGTTTTTGAGGGATTTTTGTACGGATTTGCACCTTCTGCCGTGAATATCCCCGCAAACAGCGTTCAGGGCGTTGCGGGACTCGTTCTCGGTTGCGTGCTTGTAAAAATATTTTTAAAGAGCAAAATATCATTTCGCTGAATATATTGCTTTCGCATTATTTCTAATGCGTTATAATTATTTTCAGACCCTCTCCTGACCTCTCGTGCACACTGTTCCCGTGTACTCCGGTCGGCGAAGTGGGATAAACTGTGGTCAACAAAAAGCTCCCCCAAAACGATGAGTTTCATCTCGGGGGAGCTTTGCTTATGTCATATCGTATGTGCTGTAGCCAAAATTACGAATCTTGAATTGCAGTGTATGAAATCGTCTTATAGTATTATTCGGAGAAATAAATTCGATCAACTTGTTGCGAGGTAAAAATTTGATCATGATGGGCTTCGGGTCAGCGTAGAATGTAAAACTCCAATCAGTAATATCACGATCACCCACACATTTTCCGTTACTTTGAGGATTTGCCTCTTTGAACTTTTCCGCACAAACCGAAAAATCGATAAACATACCGTTTCTCAATGAAATGCCTTTGGACGTTATCTCTGTAATTTCATTTTCTGTATATGCTTCGTAATCGCTAAAATAAGTATCCTGTAAACGACTCATATTCGATAAGTCCTCCTTTCGCATCTCTTCTCTCATAGTAGCATAAAAAAGTGTTTGTTTCAAGGCCTTTTGAGATTGTTCCGATTTTTGCTACAATCCCGATCATTTCCATGTGGGCTGATATGTTAGCCCATATGAATATCAACAGTTGCCCCGCAGTAGACAAAGAAATATCACTCCGCTTGCCTTTTCTTCATTTTCTGCCAACTGATAAATCCGTAGATATCATTGAAAAGAAACGCCACGAAGCAGACAACCACCGAGAGATAGCGAATATCCGCGATACTTGCCAATACCCAAAGAACGATGAGAACAATGTCGTTTGCGGCATAAGCCAAGGCAAAATACGGACTTCTGCGAAACGTCAGATAGACAGCAAGAAAGCTGGTGGTGACGGATACGGTGCTGGGAATCATATTTGCCGTGTCGAAATACTCCAAAACAAAGTAAAAAACAACCGTCACGGCAATCGTAGCAAGCCACATCAGTATCTGTTCCGCTTTGCCGATGCTGTTTACTTTGACCTCGGCTTTATTGCCTTTATACGGATTGCGAAGCCAAGAGATTAGCGCAAACACAGCCATCGGCATCGTCATACCGAGATAGGTGATCATCTCGCCGTAGTAGGCAAATGTGTAAGATATGATACCGTAGAGCAAGCTGAAAATGATCATCAGCACCTGCCCAAAGGGATTGCCCTTTGCGTTGAAGATCAGCGAGGTCACGCCGATAAGAGAGGCGAGCAAGGTCATATAATTCGTTCGGTCGAAAGCGATAAACGATATGACTATCAAGAGCACGGAAGCACTCCAAAGCGCAATTTCAAGGCTCGAAAAATAGTTCAAAAGTTTTTTCATAAAATCTCCAAAAAAGAAGCATCCGCGTACACATCTTCAAAGACCTAACGATGTGTAAACGGATGCTTAAATTGCATCTCACTACCCGGTGGCAGTTTTATTTCTTATATTATAGCACAAAATCGCCGAAAAGTCAATAACTGCCCCGCAATAGACAAAGAAAAGGCAACA